>DASTCX010000019.1 GCA_035710745.1 Candidatus Eremiobacteraceae bacterium
GCAGCGGCGGCGTGGCTGATCGACTACAACGAAGTCCGGCCGCATAGTTCGCTCGGTGACCGGACGCCCAAGGAGTTCGTGGATACTCTAGCGATCAACCCATCACAGGAACCAGCTGCCTGAAAAACCGCCTCAGGTCACAGTGACGTGTGGTTGCATTTTGAGTATTTCGTCGTGATGGCGCAGGATTGGCGCGAGAAACATCCAGACGGCGTGTATCCACCGAAACTGCGACACATAATCGTCGACGATCCATGGCTTGTAGATGACAGGCGGTATGCAGAATCACGCCGTGTGTGATCGCGTGGCCTGCCGCGCCTCTTAAGGTTCACCCCAAAGGAGTGCGGTCGGAAAGCCCAGGCTGTTGGTCAGCTTCGCGTACGGCGTGAACACTCCGGGTCGGTATGCATACACCGCTGGGGAATCGAGGTTGGCAATAGCTGCCTTGCCGCGCCTGTCGATGCTGATCGCACCCGGGAAAGAATAACCGGTCGTTATGGTCTGGCTTGGAACGACTGAACCCGGTGGGTACACATTGATTTTGTCGCCCTCGCCATCGGTCACCCACAAGTTCCCCAGGTTGTCGAACGCAACCCCGATCGGCTCATACAGGCCTTGCAAGTTGAGCGGCACTACCGTCATCGTGTGTCTCTTGATCTCAAAGACCTGGTCGGAACTGGGATCCGCGATGTATAGGTCTTGAGTCGCCTTGTTGATTGCGAGGCCGGTTGGTTCGGTCATACCCTGACCTCTAATCGTTTTCGACGGCGACGTCGCCCCGAGCGGGTATTCGGTGATCGCTGCGGGATAGTTGCAGACGTAGAGGGTACCGCGCTTGTCTATCGCGAGGCCACTCGGGATATTGATCCCGTTGGTGATAGTCGCCGAGTGGATCGTCTGACCTTTGGGATACTCGGTCACGGTGTTTTGCGGGTAAGTACTCGCGACATAGAGCGTACCGGTGGAGTCACGAGCCAAGCCTTGCGGGCCCGTCAAGTCATCTGTTATCGTGGCAATCGGTGCGGCGTTGCGCGCAAGTTTCGATGCCTGGTATATTGCGACTTGATTGTTGGTCGAGTCAGACTCGAAAAGAAGCTCGCTTGTCGTCGGATACGTTGCGATGATCGAGTGTCTTGCGGCCGTCGGAGCGGTTGAACGCGCGGCAAATGCTACGCCGGCGTGAACGATGTATCCGGCACCTTGCTCGACTTGAGCGGTCGGTTTCTGGATCGCCCCCATTTGAAGCGTCGATCCGACCCCGCCGCATGCGGCTAGCAATGCACCCAAGCAAACAATCGATACCCGCAGGGCCATCGATAATATCTTCATATACGAACCCCGATTGGATAGCAACCCGACAGCGCTGGCGCGGCCCGCCGCGACCAAGGAAAGCCTAACTCAAAATAGCGCGAAGCGCAAGCCCACTTGAGTGTGGTCGCGAATGTATGGCGAGGTCGCGTTAGACGGCGCCGGGTTCAGTCGGTAAGGCTTACGGTAAAGAGATACCTGAATAGTATCTCAGGTTGAGCGCTGGGATTTGGGAGCGATCGCGCCCTTGTCGTTCTCCCCAGAGGAGTCCGGTCGGAAACCCGATGGCCTACAACCTAGGACGTCTCTGCGCCTCTGGCAATCATCTTGACTGCAAACCAAGTCAATAGCGCCACCGGGAGTTGCAACCCTAGATTTGGTCCGAAATTGATGAACAATCCAATCGCTTCGCCCATATTCCAGCCTGAAAATGCAAGCATTGCGATTGAAAGGAGAACAAGGTATCCGGTGATGACAAGGATAGAGCGGAGCGCACTCAATCGCAGGGCTGTGACAACTATCGTGATCGGCCACAACTCGATGCCCAACCAAAAGCCCCGGAAAGCAAGATCGCCAATTGTCGATGTCATGAGCGGAATGAGTATCCGCCAGCTGGAGACGTACCAGTCTGTGACGACCAGAGCATACGCAATACCGACCACTATAAGAATGGCATAGATCAGGCGTCGGTTAGACCCAGCGTTCTTCATGACGAACCCTCCGGATATCCGACAATCATCGACATAGATCGAAAACATGCACAACGCTGCCAATGCACACTGCAGCGTCGCTATGCCTTATCTAATGAGTTGGTAGCCCCAAGGGAATTCGAATCCCTGTCTCCGCCTTGAGAGGGCGGCGTCCTAGGCCTCTAGACGATGGGGCCGCGTTACGAACATCGGAAGAATGGCTGCCAGGGAAGGATTCGAACCCTCACACGCAGGTTCAGAGCCTGCTGTCCTACCTTTAGACGACCTGGCATCACGTTTTGGGAACGCAGTGGATTATACTATGCCGTCGCGCGCAGTGTCAATGCGCGGGACGCGGGGCACGAACGCGCGAGTCGCGAACGCAACTGACATGGCGACGGAGCCCGTAGACGCGGCGAAAACAATCGCCGCGGCGTTCAAAGACCGCGCGCGTGCGAACACGCCCACAGTTCGCGACGCCGTCGATCGGACGATCGCGGCGCTCGACCGCGGCGAACTGCGCGTCGCAGAAAAACGCGGCGACGAGTGGATCGTCAACGAGTGGATCAAAGAGGCGATCCTCCTCTATTTCACGCTCCACGACAGCGCGCCGTCTAATGCCGGACCGCTCGGTTTCTTCGACAAGCTCCCGATGAAGACGAAGTGGCAAGGTACGGGCGTCCGCGTCGTGCCGCCCGGCGTCGCACGCTACGGCAGCTTCCTCGAACCAAACGTCGTCCTCATGCCGGGTTTCGTCAACATCGGCGCGCGGGTCGGCGAAGGCACGATGATCGACACGTGGGCGACGGTCGGCAGCTGCGCTCAGATCGGCACGCACGTCCACCTTTCCGGCGGCGTCGGCATCGGCGGTGTCCTCGAACCGCCGAGCGCGCGACCGGTCGTCGTCGAAGATGGCGCGTTTATCGGTTCGCGCTGCATCGTCGTCGAAGGCGTCATCGTCCAAAAAGACGCCGTGCTCGGCGCTGGTGTCATCCTCACAGCGTCGACGCCGATCATCGACGTCACCGGTGCAAAGCCGGTAACGACAAAAGGTGTGATCCCAGCTCGTGCCGTCGTCATCCCGGGCACGCAAAATAAGACTTTCCCCGCCGGCGAGTTCGGCACGCCGTGCGCGCTCATCGTGGGCCGGCGCAACGAATCGACCGATCGCAAGACATCGCTCAACGACGCGCTGCGAGAGTACGGAGTTCAAGCGTAGATGTCGAGCGCAAATCCGCGTCTCGTCGCGCTACCTGCGTCGGGTTTGCGCGTCGTTCAACACCGCATGCGGCCGACTTCGCTCGACTTGAGCATTGGTCAACCGAGCCTCATGCCCGACACCGAGCCGTTCGAGACCGCAACGCAATGGATCCGTGAGCACGGCTGCCCGTACCCGCCTTACAACGGTATCCCTGAGCTTCGCGCTGCGATAGCGTCGATCTACGGCGGTCGCAATCACACGAAAGCCGACAACGTCTGCGTAACGAACGGCTCACAAGAAGCGATCTACCTCGCCATCAAAGCGTTGCTCGAACCCGGACGCGACGGAGTGCTCGTCGTCAATCCCGGCTATCCCTCGTATGCGCGGTGTTGCGCGCTTGAAGGCATCGCCTGCCGGACGGTCAACGCGCATGCCCGCGACGGCTTTCGCATTCGCGCTCACGCGCTGCTCGAAGCCTTACGGCCCGAAACGCGCATGATCATCCTCGGCTCGCCTGCGAACCCGAGCGGCGCATTGCTCATGCAGCAAGACGTCGACGAGCTCGCGCGCGAGCTGACGAATCGACCGGGACCGCCGGTCATCGTCGTCGTCGATGAAGTCTATCGCGAGCTGACGTACGGCTCGCAACCTTATCCTTCAATGGCGGATGCCTATCCGAACACGTACGTCGTCCAGAGCATGTCGAAGTCGTGCGCGCTCACCGGTCTGCGCGTCGGCTTCCTCATCGGCCCCGAAGACGGCGTCTCGCTCGCGACGCGCGCCCATATGCTCATGCTCATGTCGGTGAGCGTCTTCTCGCAGCGCGTCGCTTTGGAAATCGTCCGCAAACCCGAGCGCTTGCGCGCGCACGTACCCTGGTACGTCGCGCAGCGCGCCGCGATGCTCGAAGCAGCGGTCGCGGGGGACGTCCAGATCATCGAACCCGACGGCGCCTTCTATACGATGGTGCGCCTGCCCGATCGATGGCGCAGTGACTCGCTCGGTGCGGCGCACGCGCTTTTCGACGAGCAGGACGTCGTCACGGTGCCTGGCTTCCTCTTCGGTTCGCAGGCGGAAGGCTATCTGCGCGTCACGTGGTCGGCGGACCCGGCAAGTGTACGCGAAGGTTTCGCTCGCATCGGACGCTTCGTCCAGGCGTGAGGTTCGTCGTCCTCGGACTCTGCGCCGTCGGACTCTACGTATCCATCTATATGCAGCGCAAGGCGATGGACGCGCGTGACGGTAGATTGACCGACGCGAGCGTCGTGCAGACGCCTCGCGCTCGCGTCGTGGGCGGCGTGCCGAATTCGTTGATCGGGATCTGCTACTACCTGGCGCTTGGGATCCTGTCGTTCGGCCTCACGGAGCCGGCGGTATATCTCCCCGCGCTCATCGCGGTAAGCCTCGCGGCAGCGATGTCGCTCTATCTCGCGTACAGTTTGCTATTCGTCACCAAGATGCCGTGCCTATACTGCTGGACTGGCCACATCGTCAACTGGGCGCTGCTCCTCGTCTTGATCTTCCTCAGGTAAGACCGCGGCGGTCGAGATAAATCTCGACCGCTCCCCGATCTTCTTGTATCGTCGCCCGCGGTCTTGACTAGCCGACGATGTGCCAGTCGATGATGAGCGCCTGGGTACCGTTCGCGAAGGTGATGACGCCGTCACCGTATTGGTCGACGGTGAAGGTCGCGACCTGCTCGCCACCACTGTTCGTCACGACGCCGTTGATCGCGATGCTGCCCGGCGATCCGCTGCTCGTCATCGCGACGTTGTAACCGCTGACGGTCGTCACGTTGACGTTCACCGCAATGAGTTGGCCGGCGGCGTCGAACTCGATCGATCCGCTCGCGTTGCCCGTGCCGATGACCGTGCCGCCTTCGACCTGGAACGGTGGAGCGGACGGCATCGTCAGTCCGTAGAGGGAGCCAGCCGACAGCGATACCGAACGGCCACCGGCGAATGTCACGTCGCCGGATCCGTCGACCGAGGCGGTCACGTTCTGCAACGCCGCCGACACGCCGTAGGACGCGTTCACTCGCGGGTCGACGATGTTCAGGATGTCGGCGTGGTCGCCGGCGATCGTCCAGGTCGTCGAGTTCTGCGGCGCGACGGTCAGTTGGCCGCCGAACTGGTTCGTCGGTTGCGCCGACGTGCCGGCGTAGAACGCGCTCGTGAGCACCGCTGCGAAGTCGCCGGGCGAGCCGGTGATGTTGAAGTTCGCATTGCGATTCGCGAGCTGCGTGCCGGCATTGTTGAACCACGTCGCGGTCCGGACGATCGACTCATCCGACGGATCGGGGATCGTCACGTCGGCGACGACGTCCTTCGCGAGCTGCGCGCATGCCTGATCGTAGAAGAACTTGATCTCGTACTTCGTCTCGTCGGGGCTGATCTGCGTCTTGAAGAACTCGTGACGATTGACGCATTGCTGGCTCAGCGCATGAAACGTTTCGCTGTTGTTGTTGATGACGAGTGGCTGGCCATATGAGCCGCCGAAGAGCCCGCTCGTCATGTCGCCGGTACTGACCGGCGACATCGCCGCTTGTGCTGCTGTGCGAGCATCTTGCGTCGCGTTTTGCGCGGGAGGATGGGTTGAGGAGAGTACGCCGCTGCCTGCGCCCGCACAACCGGCGAGCGTGAACGAGGCTGCGATCGCACAGACGAATGAGGAGCGCATGACTTCGAACCTTTCCGCATATGACGAGTTGATGTGGCGTCGCGGCGCCCGCTGGGAGAAAGTATAAACGCCTCGGCTCACACACGCATGAGCCGGTGGTGAGCCGGTTCTGAGATTTCTCTGTGCTTTCGCGGAGATTTGCATGAGTAGGTCATCTGCTGTGTCGCGGGTTACAGACGTTCTCAGCCATGGCTCAGCAGACGCCGATATACTCTACTATATGAGCGCCAGCAGCTCGACGCGGGCGAAAGTCGCCGTCGTCGACGACGAACGCAGCATACGCGATCTTCTCGAGATCGGTCTCGGCCGTGAGGGTTACGCGGTGCGCACGGCCGCCGATGGACAGCAAGCGATCGCGCTCGTCGCCGAATGGCAACCGGACGTCATCGTGCTCGACGTCATGATGCCGAAGCTCGATGGGTTCTCGCTGCTGCCACTGCTCCGCCGGCGGACGCAGGCGCCGATCATCATGCTCACCGCACGCGGTGACGTCGTCGACCGGGTCACCGGACTGCGCGGGGGCGCGGACGACTATCTCGCCAAGCCGTTCGACCTCGACGAGCTCCTCGCGCGGCTCGAAGCGGCCCTTCGCCGGCCGCATCTCGCGACGCCGAAACAACTTGCCTACGAAGACTTGACCGCCGATCTCGAAACGCGCGACGTCTTCCGAGGCGGCGAGCGCATCGATCTCACTGTCCGCGAATTCGAGCTGCTCGTCGTCCTCATGCGCGAGCCGCGCCGCGTCTTTTCGAAAGACCGCCTGCTCGACATGGTATGGGGAGCGGATTTCGACGGTCCGGTCGGCATCGTCGAGACGTATATCTCGTACTTGCGCGCGAAGGTCGACGCGAGAACGGATAACAAGCTCATCCACACGATCCGCGGCGCCGGCTACACGCTCCGCACCGAGCCCGCGAGGACGCTGTGAAATCGCTCGCGACGCGCTTGAGCCTGCGCTTTGCCGGCGTGTTCGCCGCGTTGCTCGTCCTCGTCGTCGGCTTCACGTCGCTCATCATCGTGTTCGTGGCGAACAAGAGCGCGCAAACGGCGGTCGCCGAAGCGGAGGCCGACGTCCATCAACTGGCAGCGCTGTACGCGATGTCCGGACGCCCGCTGTCGTCTTCGGCGCCGGTCATCGTCGCGACGGCTAGCGGGCGCCACGTGCGTATCGCGATCTTCGATACGACCGGCCGGCTGCTCGCCGGCGACGGATCTGTGACCGCGCCGCCGACACCGCGCTACTTCGATCGCTTCGATATCGCAGGCGGCTCGGTCGCGATCGCGCCCGCGGAAAACGTCGGCGCCGGCGTCTTCGCGTATTGGATCCTCATGTTGTTCGTCGGCGGCCTCGGTCTGCTCGTCGCGTGGCTCGTCGGGCGCTATCTTGCCGTCCAGTCGCTGCGACCCGTCACCGACGTGACCAACGCGCTCGATCGCCTTGCCTGCGGCGATTTCTCGCGTCGCACGTTCGTCATGGAAGAGCGAAGCGAAGTGGGCTCGCTCGCGTCGGCGTTCAATTCGGCGGTCGACAAAGTCGCGTCGGTGTTCGCGGAGCGCGACGCGACCGAAACGCGCATGCGCCAGTTCATCGCCGACGCCGGCCACGAGCTGCGAACGCCGCTCACCGTCATCATGGGCTACGTCGATGTGTTGCGACGCGGCGCGCTCCGCGATGAAGCGCTCGCGACGCGCATCCTCGAGACGATGGGTGATGAAGGCGGCCGCATGCGTTCGCTTGTCGACAAGCTCTTGACGCTCGCGCGGCTTGAGGACGTCGCAGCGCCGCAGGCGTCGCGGGTCGACGTCGCTGCGCTGCTCGGCGATGTCGTCGACTCGATGCGCCGGTCGGCTCCGGCGGCGACGATTTCGCTGCATTCGGAACCCGGCCGCTTTGTCGTCATCGATGAGGCCGAGCTGCGTGGGGCGATCGTCAACCTCATCGACAACGCGCTCAAGTACGCGCCGGGCGTACCGGTCGATGTCGAGTCGCGCGAGGAAGGCGACGAGGTTCTTATCTTAGTTGCCGATGCCGGTCCGGGCATGACCGCGCAAGAGCGTGCGAGCGCCTTCGAGCGCTTCTACCGCGGTGACAATCGCGCCGACGCGACTGGCGCCGGCCTCGGCCTTTCGATCGTCAAACGAACGGTCGAACGTGCAGGCGGAACTGTCGCACTTGAATCGACGCCCGGCATGGGCACACGCGTCACCATCCGCCTTCCTCGGGTGATGTAGGAGGCCGAGCGAAGCTCGGCTGTAGCGGTCGAGCTTTAGCTCGACCGGGGCGGCCTATTCAATGAGCCAGAATGATCGCGCAGGTAGAGCACCGCTTTTCGTTTCAATACGCCGCTATGGCCGGAACTCAGCCGCCGAACGACGTCGTCATTTCTAAAGGCCGCTTCGAAGCCTTCAGCGATGGAGTCTTCGCGATCGCCATCACGCTGCTCGTGCTCGAACTCCATCCGCCCGATCTCGCCAACCCGAGCAACGGCAGCCTCGTGCGCGCGCTCCTCGCGATGTGGCCTGAATTTCTCGTCTACTGGGCGAGCTTCGCGACCATCGGCATCGTCTGGTTCAACCACTATGCGCTTTTCCACAATACTCGCGACGTGACGTATACCGCGCTCATCGCCAATCTAGCGCTGCTCTCGTTCGTCTGTTTCGTTCCGTTCACGACGCTACTCATCGCGCGCGAGGGCATGATCCCGATCGCGACGGCGCTATACGGCATCGTCCTATTACTGCTCTCGGCCTGCTACAACGTGCTGTTGTACGTCGTGATGCTCCCGCCTGGCGAACGGGGCACCTTCATGGGCTTCTTGCGCCAACGCAATGCCTGGAACACCCTCGGTCCGGTGGTGTACGCGGGCGGCACCTTGCTCGCGTTCGTAAGCCCGCTCGCCAGCATCTTGCTCTTCTCGGCGATCGCGGTCTTCTATCTGCTTCCTGGGACGGTGAGGAGCACGCTCGAGTCGACCGGGGGCGCTGATACCTCGACATAGTCCGATCGGCGAAGACCTGATTCGAAAACCTTTTCGATCAGCGCGAACATCTTAGGATCTCGCGCCTTCAAGTCGAAGCGCGTCAGCGGGAGCCACGCGCAATGCGAGTCGTTGATTTCGAGATAAGCTCGTACGCTCTCCGCGAAGTATTCGTCGAGTGCCGACGCGGCGTACTCGTTGACGAAGCCGGCGGTCGTGGCGAAACAACGTCGCAGTTCTTCGCTCTCGTAGGAGAAATACGAGCGCGGTTTTTTGGCGAGCACTGCGTCGAGGGCGTGAGCGAACTCATGGGCGACGGTCATCGTCATCGCCCGATCGCGCAATAGGATCCGCTTTTCCTCGACGACGAACAACCCTGAAGGCGGAGCGCTCCAATCGTCGATTCCGGGCACGAGCCGGGCGACTGCACGTGAGAATTCCGCATATCGCTTGCGTTCGGGCACAATCGAGATGTGCACGTCGCCCGCAACGGCAGCCGCAAGCGCGTTCTCACCGAACGCTGAAAGCGCTTTCACGATCTTTGCGGGCGGGCGTGCATCGAACATCGCCCGCACGGCCCGCGTCGCAACGCGGGTGGATGCCGGCGCTACGATGCTCGGGACCGCGTTGAAAGGTTCGGACACGATGAGCGCGTCGCCGAGCTGGTACGCCGCGATGTGCGGGTTTTGGAGGCGTCGCAGGGATCCCACGATCCGATCGATGTCGCCCGCCGGCGGCGCCCTGCGAAGCAACGACCGGCGCCGCTGCATCAGGCGCGTGCGGGTGGTTTCGACTGCGAACGCCGTCACCTCGTCGTCGCAGACGACGAGCCGTGACGTATCGGGTGGTCTGTCGAGGTTCGCGAGAACCACCCGGCGGCGCGGCATTGCCGCAGTTTACCGCCGCCTTGTGATTGGGATGTTGCGGGGCCGTGAAGGATAGGCCGCGTCGGTCGAGCTGAAGCTCGACCGCTACAAACCGAGCTTGGCTCGGCCTGCTACTTCACGAGCGTCTTGGCGTCGACGAAGGCGAAGCCGGCAGCTTCCATCTGCGGCACCATCGTCTCGAGCGCCTGATACGTGGCCGGGAACGGATGCCCGATCGCGATCGCGGTACCGTTCTTCTTCGCGGTCGCCTCGAGTTGCCGGATCTGGCCTTCGATATACGGCACGTTCACTGAATCATCGAGGAAGACGTCGCGCTCGGCGGTCGGTACGCCGAGCTCGCGCGCGGTCGATGCGCCGACGGTCGTCATCGCCGTCATCGAATCGATGAAGAACATGTCGTTGTGCTTCAATATGTCGATGACGTCGCGCATGACGCGCGGGTCGCTCGACGCTTTCGAGCCCATGTGGTTGTTCGCGCCGGGCAGCGGCGGGAGCGAGGCGATATCCGCATTGAGCTGCGTATCGATCTGCGCATCAGTCATCTCGGTCGATATCTCGCCGGGTCCTGGATGCGCCCCGGACGAGAACGGCTCCATCGGTATGTGGAGCATGACGGCTTTGCCGGCCGCAACGGCGTCTGCCGCGACTTCTTTGCCGTGTGGCGTCATGGGCAGGATCGATAGCGTCAGGGGGATCGGCAACTTCAAGAAGACGAGATCGCGGGGCAGGCTGTAGCCGCAATCGTCGATGATGATCGCGATGCGCGGCGCGCCGCTCGGAGCCGGCGACGGCGAAGGCGCTGGGCTGATCGACTCCAGCGGCGACGGAGTTTCAGAAGTGGTAGGCGTCGGCGACGTGACGGCGACGTGGTGTGCCGGCGTTCGCCCGCCGAAATAACCCGCGAATTGGCGCTCGACGACGAAGATGATGACGACCAACACGAGGACGACCGCGATGATAAGCGGCAGTCCGGCTCGACGGTTTCGGGCTTGTCGGCGAACCGGTCGCCGGCGGCGAGATGCCATGTCGTGCGACAGTTCGCATCAGCGTGGGTTTGGACCTAGCCGAGCTTCGCTCGGCCTACTTCATCTACCACTTGGACTGGCCGCGGCGGTCGAGATGAATCTCGACCGCTCCCTATCTCTCAAGCAAGGCCGCGGCGGTCGAGATGAATCTCGACCGCTCCCTATCTCTCAAGCAAGGCCGCGGCGGTCGAGATGAATCTCGACCGCTCCCTGTGTCTTTATTCTAGGGTGAGGGCGTCGTCGCGGGTTGCACGACGTTCGGGATCGGCGCGCCCTTGAGCGCGTGGACGACGATGTCCAACCGCTCCTGTGAGAGCACATTGCCCGACGGGTCGAGGATCTTCACGAGGATGTACTTCGTGCCCGACAGCGCGACGGCCGCGCCGTTCATCGGAAACGTGTAATCCTTGTCGACGACAAAGCCGAACGGCGACGCCGGCAGGCTCTGATCGACCTGTTCGGTCTGGCTCGCGAGCATCGAGTCCGTGGCATTGAACACCGCGAACTGGACTGAGGTGAGCGGGATGTGCCCGAAGCCCTTCGCCACGACATGCGCGTGGACGGTCTCGGACGTATCGAGAAGGCCGACGATGAGCGGGTTAGGCGTTAACGTTAATGAGAGCGAGTGATCGTTGCAACCAGCGGCCATGCCGGCAGCTGCAATGGAGAGCGCCGCGGCGGCCGCCGCGATCGGCTTTCGGAAGAGCATCGATGTCCTTTCGTCCTGTTACGGAGTCGGAGTCGGCGCGGGCGCGGCGGATTGAGCGGGCGCCGGCGACGAGCC
The DNA here is from genome assembly GCA_035710745.1 of Candidatus Eremiobacteraceae bacterium. Lineage (NCBI taxonomy): Bacteria > Bacillati > Vulcanimicrobiota > Vulcanimicrobiia > Candidatus Eremiobacterales > Candidatus Eremiobacteraceae > Candidatus Eremiobacteraceae bacterium. The sequence goes on from DASTCX010000019.1 coordinate 11,552, forward strand.
GGGTTCAGGCACGATGTGCGGTGTGATCGTGATGATCAGATTCGTGTCCTGACGGGTCTCCGTGTAGAAACGAAATAGCGCGCCTACAAGTGGCAGGTCGCCGAGAATCGGTATCTTCTGGAGATTTCGGATGTCCCGCTGTTGGAGCAGGCCGCCTATCACCAGCGTCTGCCCCTCCAATAGATTGACGCGCGTCTGCGCCTGACGCGTCGAGATCTGCGGATCGTTGCTTGACGTAAAACCAGTCACCGACGATACGACCGAATAGATATCCGCGTTGACGCCGCCGCCGGTCGTGATGTGCGGCAATATCTGGAGGTTGACGCCGACGTTGATGTACTCGACCTGGCTCGACACAGCCGTCGCGCCGTTGAAGCCGACCGGCGTCGTCACGCGGATCGGCAACGAGTCGCCGGTGAGGATCGAAGCGGGCACGCCGTCTTCGGTCAGGATCTTCGGCGATGCGAGGACGCGTGCGAGCCCCTTGCTGACGAGCAAGAAGATGTTCGACTGTATCGCGAGCGAGCCCGGCACAGCACCGGCCGGAAGCGCGCCCATGATCGCCGCTTGCGTGTTGAAGATGCGGGTGATCGGGTCGGTCGTCGTCTGGTTATAGTCGAGGCCGAGCGCTTTTGCGCCGCTCTCCGTCACCTCGAGCACTTCGGTGTCGAGCAGGACGCTCTGGACGGGGACGTCGAGCAGCTTGATCATCTGCTCGGCTTGCGCGATTTCAGCAGGCGTGCCGGTCAGGATGACCGCGTTGAGCCGGCGGTCGATGGCGATGTTGTCGCTGATGCGCTGACCCATCGCGTTGCCGTTCTCGCCGCCGTAATTGCCGTTGTTGTAGCCGCCGAACGGCTGTTGGAAGCCGCCGCCGTTGAATCCGCCTGCGTTGAAGCCGCCGTTGACGGGGCCTTGGAAACCGCCGCCGTTGAAGCCGCCGCCGTTATCGGACTGCGATCCGAACTGCGACGGCTGCGGATTGAAGACGCTCGTCGGTGCGACCTCGCCATTGCTCGTCAATATGCCGACGACTTCGGACACGTCCGCGTAGTGCAGCCGGATCAACTTCGTGATCTGCGGACCGCCGGGCGTGCTCGGCGCCGGCGCCTGATATTGGTTCTGTTGCGGCTGGAACGGGTTGCGATAACCGTTGTTCGACCCGCCCGACGCCGGCGGCACATCGATGATGTAGACGCCGTTGCCGCCGCCGGGCCCGAAAGTCGGATGGACCGGCCCGCTCAAGGCGAGCGCGATGCTCAGGCCTCCCGGAAACGACGACACGTTGATCGTCGTCAGCGGCCCGAGGTTGATCGGCATGATGTTCTGGATCGTGGACGCAGCCGTCGCGCCCTGTACTTGGAAGATGACGGTCGTCGCGGCGCCGGCGGTCAATTGCCGGATCGAGGCCGGCGCGCTGAACTGGAGCAGCACGCGGACATGCTGATTCGGCAGCACCTGCGTCTGGACCGATTGCAGCACGGTCGTCGCCGAGGACGCCGGCTGCGACCCACCGAGAGCCGTCGCGATGCCGAAAGTAAGCGACAAGAAGATGATTGCGAGCCGTCGATGCAACTGCGAAAGGTCGAACACGAGTCCTCCGTGTCCCGTTCAGCTAGCCCGTTGAAGCGACTTTTGCGCTCGCCGTCGGCTCGCCTTCTCGCCGGCTGAAAAGCCACAAGAGATCGACCATCACGAGGTTTACCACCATGCTCGAACCTCCGTATGAGAAGAACGGCAGTGTGATTCCTGTGAGCGGCAAGAGTCCTAGGACCCCGCCGACGATGACGAAGACTTGGATGCCGATGGTCGCCGCGAAACCGATCGCGAGCAACGAGCTGAATCGATCGGATGCGTAAAACGCGATGCGGATGCCGCGCACGACGAGCGCGAGATACAACGCGAGCAACGCGAGCGCGCCTGAGACGCCGAACTCTTCTCCCCACGCGGCGTAGACGTAATCGGTCGGCGCATCGGGGATGAATCCCGGATGGCCGAGATGATAGCCCGCGCCGAACAATCCGCCATTCGCGAGCGCGAACAGCGCTTGCTCCGCCTGATAGCCACGCCCAAGCGGATCGCTCCACGGATCTTGCCACACGGCGATGCGCGTCTGCACGTAGCCGAAATGCGATGCGACGAACCACGCGCCGACCGCGAACACGACGACGGCGACCGCGATGAGATCGAGCCGCCGCGACGCGACGTAGAGCATGACGAGGAAGATGCCGAGGAACAAGAACGCCTCGCCGACGTCGCGCTGCATGACGAGCGTGACTATCGACACGCCCCAGCCGAGCACGAGTGGGCCGAGCAGCCGGAGATTCGCCCCGAGATCGGTCGGCGCAAGCGCACCGATGGCGGCTCCGTTCTCGGTGAGATACGCGGCCATGAAGAAGACCATGAAGATCTTGACGATCTCCACCGGCTGCACTTCGAACGAGCCGAAGCTGAACCATAACCGCGCGCCGTTCACCTCGGTGCCGAAGAACTGGAGCAGCGCGAAGAGTACGATCGACGCGACGACCCACGTGTACTTGACGTGCACGAGCCGCCGATATTCGCGCAGCAGTCGTTGCCCCGCGACGATGATGCCCAAGCCCACCGCGATCCAGATCGCTTGATGATCGCCGAGCTTCGGGTCGAGCCGCGCGACCGCGAGAACGCCGAGCGTACATGCGGCGGCGACGAGAGGCCAAAGCGCTTCATCGAGCTCCGATGCATCCGGCGTGACGACGCGGATGAGGATGAAGCCGATAGCCGGCAGCGCAAGTAGCCACCATGGGATCGAGGCCGCGATCGGAAGCAGCAAGATGAGCGCCACAGCGGCGCAGCAGAGGACGACGTAAAGCGGAAGAGCGGTGCGCGCGGCGCGCGGAAGCGTCAGTGCCGAGATTGCGCCTGCCACTTGGCGACGACGGCGTTAGCCGCGGTCGGCGTGCTCACCGGATAGCCGCTATCGACTTCGCGTTGCTCGGCGACCGTCAACGACGAGACTTCGAGCGTGTAGGGCGCGCGTTCGATGTGAAGCGGCAAACCCATGAACGTGTCCGGCGAGCCGGCAAACAATCCGACGTCGCCGCTCGAGTCCGCAGCGAGGTAGAGATGACCGTCGCCGAACCAGAAGTTGCGAGCGACGGCGCCGGTGATGAAGAACAGGACGACGGCAGCCGCGAACGCGGTAAGCGCACGCCACGGCGGGATCGTCGACAGCGTGACGGTCTCGACCGGCGGCCCGTGCACGGTCGCGTTGCGCGCGAGAATGACGGTCGCGTTATCCGTGCTGCCCGACGCCCGCGCCGCCGCGACGACTCGCTCGGCCGCGGCGCGCGCACTCTCGCGCGTCATCGCCGCGTTTTGCAGTTCCGCCGAGCCGAGCACGCGCGACGCGCCATCCGTGCACAACATGAGCGCGTCGTGGCTGTGCAGCGTATAGTGCGCGATCTTCGTCTTCAGCGCGCTGGCTTGCTCGACGCCGAGCGCTTGCGGCAGGAGCGCGGGTCCAAAGGACTTTCGGGCGGGCCCCGCCTGTTGCGGCGCGCCGCTGCGGACGTATTCGGGGAACAGCGACTCGTCGCTCGTCAGTTGGACGAGCTCGCCGCGTCGCAGTAAGTACGCGCGCGAGTCGCCGATGTGCGCGATGAAGGCCTGATTGCTGACGACGAGCGCGAGCGTGCACGTCGAGCATGCGGAGACGAGGTCTTCGGTGGCGCCCCCGAGCCGGAGCAGCCGTTCGTTGCCTTCTGCGAATGCTGAGACGAGCAGCTCGCGCATGTCGTTCGCGGTGAGGCTTCGCGGAGGAAACGTGGCGCGACGCAATTCGCGTCGGATGACGTCGCGAATCGCATCGAGCACGATCGCCGCCGACGGAACGTCTTGCGGTCTACCGAAACCGTCGGCCACCGCAAGCAACGTCACATTGCGGTGCAGCTGCTCGTGACACCATGCATCATCGTTGCATCGCTGGCCGCTGCCGACGTCGGTGGTGACCGCAACCTCCATGGTCGCCGCTACCCTTTCGGATTTTTCGAGCCTCGGACCGCAAGGCCGAGAAAAACTATTTTGGCGGCTCCGAGGGCAATCCTGTCGCCGCGTCGCAGCGCGGTCGGTCCGTCAGCTGGGCGACCATTCACATATGTACCGTTTGTCGAGTCGAGGTCCTCGATGGACGGGCCTGCGTCACATCGTATACGAGCGTGATGCTTGCTGACCGTCGATTCGTCGACCACGAGATCGCAGCCGGGAGCTCGGCCGATCGTCGCGCCGTCGTTCAACTCGACCGTTTGGACAGCTCGTCCGCGGACGCTTACCTTGAGGCGAGCGGCGACCGCCTGTCCTGCAGCGGCCGGCTCTTGTCGCACGATGTCGGGGTCGCGCAGCGCCCAGACAGCGAGAACGAACGCTGCCACGATCGTGCCGAGCGATTCCCACTGTATCGCTGCGACCGCATTCATATATTAATCTTCAATTGGGTTGGAGCGGTCGACCTTTATGGTCGACCGCCGCGGCCTCGCCTGGTCAGCCGAGCTTCGCTCGGCCTGCTACATTACTAAAAAGCTAGGCCGCGGCGGTCGAGATAAATCTCGACCGCTACATCTTACTATTATGGAGCAGCGCGTAGAAAAAGCCGTCGGCGCCGTCGATGCCCGGCACTGTCAACGCGTACTTGCCGATCTTTCTGACGCCCGATGACGCGGTCAAAGGCAGGTCGGCGGCGCTCCACTCGGCATTTTCGCCCAAAAACGCATCGACGATCGCTTCATCTTCTTCTGCGGGCGTCGTGCACGTGACGTACTGCAACCGCCCACCGGGTCGTACGCGCTGCGCAGCCGTTCGCAAGATCGCCGCCTGGACTCGCGCGAATCGCGCCGGATCGTGCTCGCGCTTTCGCCAACGCGCGTCTGGCCGGCGTCCGAGAACGCCGAGGCCAGAGCACGGTGCGTCGACGAGCGCCGCATCGACCTGCGTTGGCACTTCAGTCGGGTACGTCTCGCGAGCGTCCGCACGCAGGACGCGCACGTTTTTCCACTCCTTACGCTGCACCGTGTCGCGAAGCGCCGACAGCTTTTGCTCGTCGTCGTCAAGCGCCCATACAGTTCCCTCGCCTGCGAGGCGCGACGCGATCATCGATGTCTTCACGCCTCGCCCGCAGCACGCATCGAGCACGACTTCGCCGGGCTTTGGATCGAGGAGATGGACCGCGAGCTGGCTCTCCTCGCTCTGACGAACCACACGACCACTCGCGATCGCTTCACGAAGCGTCTCGTTCGCGGCGCCGACGACGACAAGACACTCAGGGATCTGGTACCGGTTCTCGTTTAGTCCATCTGGCGACGATCGCGATGTATCATTCGCCTGGCTTGGCCGCGGCGGTCGACCGTGAAGGTCGACCGCTCCAACGACTACTTCCATCAACCGCTCTCGTTCGACTGGAGAGCCGTCGATGCGGAATGCGCGCCGAGGCGCGCCGTTCATCCCATCGGCGGCGCGCAGCGCATCGTCGAAGCCGAAGCGTGCGATGAGTTGCGCGGCGATCCAATCGGGAAGCGAGGCGTAAATGCCAAGCGCTACCGCACCGTCTGCGGGCGTCGGCACTGGAGGCCGCGCCTTGTCGGCCGCGACCTTTCTAAGCACGGCATTTGCGAAGCCGGCGATGCCCGGATGCCCGCCCGCGCGGGCAAGAGTCACCGCCTCGTCGACTGCGCTGTGCGCCGGCACTCGATCCAAATAAAGCAACTGGTACGCGCCGAGCAAGATCACCCATTTAAGCCGCTCGTCGAGGGATTCGAACGGGCGCGAGAGATGCCGGCTGACCGACCAGATCAACGCGCGGCGCATCTTGAGCGTGCCGTATGCGAGCTCGGTCGCGAATCCCCGATCGGTGGGGCCCAGCGAAGCGGCCCGCAATTCGCGATCGAGGTCTTCGGCGGCGAATCCGCCGTGCATGAGCGCGGCGAGCGCGACGCCGCGCGCGGTCAACTTCGCGGGCGCTCGCTTCGCGACGGCCCGTTTCGTCTCGTTCACCGGCGCGCCGTCGTCGAGCGCACGAACTCGGCACCGCTCATCGCGCGTTTGCCTTCGGGCACGACGCGCAGAAAGCGGACGATGCCGTCAGCCGCTGCGACGCCCGGTCCATCGGCAGACACGAGCGGCGACCCGGCCGGTTCGAGCCGAGCGGCGAGCACTTTCAAGCGTTTGCCTTCGTAGACGAGCCACGCTCCCGGCGCCGGACTCGCCGAGCGAACCAGATCGACGATCGTGCGCGCCGGCGAGGACGACACGATGCGCAAGTCATCTTTGTCGATCGGACGCGTATACGTCGCGCGGCTTTCGTCTTGGCGACGGCGCGGCAAGGCTCCGGCGTCGAGCATTCGGGCCGCCTCGGCGAGCAGCGAAGCTCCGACGGTCGCGAGCCTGTCGTGCAGCGCGCCGAGATCTTCATCTGCCCCGATCGCGATCTCGCTCTGAAGCGCGATATCGCCGGCATCCATCTTCGACGACATCCAGATGACGGTGACGCCGGTGATGGTGCGCCCTTCCCGCAGCGCCGCCTGGATCGGCGACGCGCCGCGATACTCGGGCAAGAGACTTGGATGGACGTTGAGCGCAGTCGATCCGCCGATCGACAAGAGCGCTTCGGGCAGGATCTTTCCGTACGAGACACATGCGAGCAATGCCGGCTTCAGCGCCGCGATCGAAGCGGCGAATGCGGCGTCCAATCGCTCGGGCGTCATGACGTCGAGACCGAGTTCGAGCGCGCGGACCTTGACCGCGCTTTGGCGTTCGCGCAAGCCTCGGCCGGCGGGTCGATCGGGCTGCGTGACGACGGCGATGACGTCATGCGCCGATGCGAGCGCATCGAGCGAAGGGACTGCGAAATGCGATGTTCCGAAGAAGACGACCGGCAGCTTCGCGGCAGCCTCAGATCTCAACGGTCGCGTCGTCGCTCACGGCCGCCTCGGCCTCGACGGGGATGGCCTCGCGGATATTGACCGCCTTGTCGGTGATGAGCACGCCGTCGAGATGGTCGACTTCGTGCTGGAAACATCGTGCGAGGAGGCCCTCGGCTTCGAGACGGAACTTGCGGCCGGCGCGATCGACGCCCGTCACGCTGCATTTCTCCGCACGCGTGACATCGCCGACGATACCCGGGATCGAAAGGCAACCCTCGGTCGCGACCACTTCGCCTTCGAAATCGGCGAGCACGGGATTGACGACGACGTACGGCCCGTCATCCTCGCCGACATGGACGACGATGATGCGTTTGCCGATGCCGACTTGCGGAGCGGCGAGGCCGATCCCCGGTGCGTCGTGCATCGTCTCGATCATGTCGTCGATGAGCTGCTGCGTCAACGGCATCTTGAGCTCGAGGTCGCTCACTTTTTTCGCGACCTTGTGCAAGATAGGTTCGGGATCCGAGACGATGTGCCTGACGTACGCCACGTGTGTTTGGCTAGACGACCTCGCCGGTCAAAGGATATAGTGTGACAGGTCTTGGTCTTTCACAATCGCGGCGAGACGGTCCTCTACATACGCTCGATCGACGGTGACCTTGCCCGCCGATTCTGGCGCATCGTAGGATACCGCTTCGAGCACGCGCTCGAGCATCGTGTGGAGACGTCGCGCGCCGATGTTCTCCGTTTGCTCGTTCACTTTCGTCGCGAGATCAGCGATCGCATCGATGCCGCTGTCGGTGAAGTCGAGCTCGACGCCGTCGGCAGCGAGCAATTGGCGGTATTGCTCGATGAGCGCGTTCTTCGGCTGCGTCAGGATCGTCTTGAAATCTTCCTTCGTCAAGCTGTCGAGCTCGACGCGGATCGGAAAGCGGCCCTGAAGCTCGGGGATGAGATCGCTCGGCTTGCTCGTGTGGAAGGCGCCGGCGCCGATGAAGAGCACGTGATCGGTCTTCACGGGGCCGTGCTTCGTCATGACGGTCGATCCTTCGACGATCGGGAGGATGTCGCGTTGGACGCCCTCGCGCGACACGTCCGGACCCATGCGGCCGGCGCCACCGCCGCCGGCGATCTTGTCCATCTCGTCGATGAAGATGATGCCGTTGCTTTCCGCGCGGCGCACCGCTTCGCGCTTGAGGGTTTCGCTGTCGACGAGCTTCGCCGACTCCTCTTGTGCGAAGACATCACGCGCTTCGGCGACGGTCACACGGCGCTTCTTGCGCTGCTTCGGCAGCATGTTGCCGAGCATCTCGCCGAGATTGCCGCCGCCCATCTCCTCGAATTGCGGGCCGCCGAAGGCGCCGATGATCTGCGGCGTTTCCTCGACGTCGATCTCGATCATGCGGACGTCGTAGAAACCGTCACGGATCTCGTTTTTTAGTTTGCGGCGGCGCTCTTCGACATCGTCGGTGCGCGGTGTCGGTGTCGGTTCCGACGATGGCTGCGCTCCGCCGCGGCCGCCGAGCATGGCGGACAGCGTCGAGAACGGCGATTGCTGATGCGCCTGCGAGACGCGCGTCGACGGGTCGATGATATCGGCGAGCCGCTCGATGGCGAGATCTTCAGCGCTGCCGCGCGTCTCGGCGAGCCGCTCTTCGCGCAGCATCCGAATGCTCGCTTCGACGAGGTCGCGGACCATCGACTCGACGTCACGTCCGACGTAGCCGACCTCGGTGTATTTCGTCGCCTCGACTTTGACGAACGGGGCGCCGACGAGCGACGAGAGGCGCCGCGCGATCTCCGTTTTTCCGACGCCGGTCGGGCCGATCATGAGGATGTTCTTCGGGATGACTTCGTCGCGCATGTCGCCTTGGAGGCGCTCGCGGCGGAAGCGGTTGCGCAGCGCGATGGCGACCGCCCGCTTCGCGCTCGCCTGTCCGACGATGTAGCGGTCGAGTTCTGCGACTATACGTTTCGGTGTGAGTTCTTGCGGATTCATGGACACGAAAGGTTCGATGGCCGCGCTGGCGTCGACCTTTTCAATGTCCTACCTTCCATATGTCCGAAGTGTTACGTTCGTAGGGATAGACGTGGACCATCCAGTTGAAGATTACCGGGATGAAAGTGCCTCCTGCCGCGCGGCACGCGTCTTCGGTCGAGATCGAGCCCTCGAGGCCGAATTTCGCGTGCGGGCCGAGGTAGTCGTCGCGCGTCGATCCGGCCGGCCCTTTGCAGAAGTTGACGTGCTCGTGCCAGTGCGCGATCGAAAGCGGTACGCGTGCGTCGAGATCCGCGAGCGTCGCGGCGCGCGGCGCGGTATACATCGCGCCGATAAGTTTGTAACCGTCGGCGGTCTTCTCGTAAAGGAGCGACGTCGGTCTTGTCGGGTCGAAGGCCGTCTGCGCAGCCATCGCGTTGTTGTAGTTCGTGAAGTGATATTGCTTCTGCGGGATGTTCGGTAGAAACGGCACGTAGCCGGCTTGTTCTGCAAGACGATAATCTTGATACTTGCCAATCCAGCCGCGCAACGCATCGACGACCTTCTGCGCGCGGTCGGCGTCGCCGGGATGCGACGGCATCTCGGGCGTCATCCGCATGTGCGGACCCATGCCGGCCGTCATATCGGGCGGCCGACCGTTGCCCGACTGCATCGAGGGCATATCACTGGTCGCCGGCATCGGGCTTGCGTCAACCCCCGACATGCCGGTCATCGACATCCCCTCGCGCGTGACGCACGTCGTCGTGCACGGCGCGCTCGCCGACTTGTCATGCGGCATGGCGGCCTTCGCCGCCCCGAGCGCTGCGGTCGCGATCAGTGTGACGCCTATAACCCCGACGATCGTGGCGCGTTTCATCTCGAATCGACTCCTCTTTCGCATGCCCTTCTCGTACATTTTATCGGTCCCGACCTGGGCGAGCCCTGAGCGGACGGTGAGAAAATAGGAAGAGTCGCGCGGGCGGGGAAGATTAGGTCGCATATCAGGTCGACCCGAAGCGGTCGACCTTGTGACGATTGCTCGCGCATGTGTCTGTCGTGCATCGGCCTATGGAGGGTGATTCTTGAACGTTGCCGTCCCCCGGGAAACGACCCCCGGCGAGCGCCGCGTCGCGCTCAATCCCGACGCGGTGTCGCGACTCGTCAAAGCCGGCAACCCGGTCGCCGTCGAGCGCAGCGCCGGCGCTTCGGCCGGTTTCCTCGACGGCGCGTACGAGACCGCAGGCGCGACGATCGCCGCGACGCCGCAAGACCTCTATGGAAGCGGCGAGTTCGTCCTCAAAGTGCAGCGGCCGCAGGACGCCGAGGTCGGTTTGCTCCGCCAAGGTTGCGCGCTCATCGCATTTCTTTCGCCCCTCACCGCTCCGCAAAGCGCGAAGCTGCTCGCGGCGCGCAACGTCACGTCGTTCGCGATGGAGCTCATCCCGCGCATCTCGCGGGCGCAGAGCATGGACGCGCTGTCATCGCAAGCGACGGTGAGCGGCTATAAGGCGGTGCTGCTCGCTGCCGATGCTTTGCCTAAATTCTTTCCGATGCTCATGACGGCGGCCGGCACGATCGCGCCTTCGAAGGTGCTCGTCCTCGGCGCCGGTGTCGCGGGTCTGCAGGCGATCGCGACCGCACGCCGTCTTGGCGCCGTCGTCTCCGGATTCGATACACGCCCGGTCGTCAAGGAGCAAGTCGAAAGCCTCGGCGCCACGTTCGTGGCGCCGCCGATCACCGGCGAAGGCTCGGGCGGCTACGCGCGCGAGCTCACCGCCGACGAACAAAAGACCAATCGCGACGCGCTCGGCAAGCACGTCGCCGAAGCCGACGTCGTCATCACGACGGCGCTCGTGCCTGGCCGGCGCGCTCCGATCCTCATCACCGAGGATATGTTGAAGGCGATGCGCCCGGGAAGCGTCATCGTCGATCTCGCCGCCGAAGCGGGCGGAAACACGGAGACGATCAAGCCGGGCGAGACGAGCGTCTCGCACGACGTCACGATCATCGCACCGTTCAATGTGCCCAGCTCGATGCCGCTCCATGCGAGCCAACTCTACGCGAAGAACGTGCTCGCGCTGTTCGATTTGCTCGTCAAAGATGGGAAGCTCGCGCTCGACATGGGCGATGAGATCACCAAAGGCGCCTGCGTGACCAACGGCGGCGCGATCGTCAATCCCGCTGTCGCGAAGCTCGTGGAAGGAGGCGCCGCATGAGCCCGCAGCTGCTCACCGAGATCACGGTCTTCATCCTCGCCGTGTTCGTCGGCTTCGAAGTCATATCGAAAGTGCCGTCGATGCTCCACACGCCGCTCATGTCGGCGACGAACGCGATCCACGGCATCGTCGTCGTCGGCGCGATGCTCATCGCCGGCGCTTCGATCGGCGGAACCGTCGGGCAGGCGATCGGCCTCGCCGCGATGGTGCTCGCGACGATCAACGTCGTCGGCGGCTTCGCGGTGACGGGCCGGATGCTCCAGATGTTCAAGGCGAAAGCGGGTCCTAAAGCATGACGCTGACCGACACGCTGCTCGCCTTCGCCTACCTCATCACGGGCGTGCTCTTCATCATCGGCTTGAAGTTCTTGAGCTCGCCGGCGCACGCGCGAACGGGCAACACGCTCGCCGCGATCGGCATGCTCATCGGCGTCGTGGCGACCGGCTTCGATACGCACATCATAACGTGGCCGCTCATCATCATCGGCGCCGTTATCGGAGCGCCGATCGGCTACTTCTCGGCGATGCGCGTCAAGATGACCGCGATGCCGCAGATGGTCGCGCTGTTCAACGGCGCGGGCGGCGGCGCTGCGGCGCTCGTCTCGAGCGGGGAGTTCCTGCGCATCCTCACCGGCGACCAGTCATCCGATGCGTCGACGCTCGTGCCCATCATCTTGAGCACGATCATCGGCTCGATCTCTTTTGCCGGCTCGCTCGTTGCGTTCGCGAAATTGCAGGAGCTGATGACCGGCCGGCCGATCACGTACGCCGGTCAGCAGATCGTCAACGGTCTTATCGCGCTGACGATCGTGGGTCTCTCCGTCGCGCTCGTGCTCGGCTACCTCACGCCGGCGGTTTTCGGCGGATTGGTCGCGGCGGCGCTCGTCCTCGGCGTCTTGGCGGTACTACCGATCGGCGGTGCCGATATGCCGGTCGTCATCTCGCTGCTCAACTCGTTCACCGGCGTCGCGGTGGCGATCACCGGCTTCGTCTTGAACAACACCGTGCTCATCATCAGCGGCACGCTCGTCGGCGCGTCCGGTACGCTGCTGACGATGCTCATGGCCAAAGCGATGAACCGCAGCCTAGGCAACGTGCTCTTCGGGGCATTCGGGGCGGCTCCGGCGTCGGCTGGTGGCGCTGCGAGCGCCAGCAAGCAGACATCGGTGCGCACCGCTTCTATTGAAGACGTCGCGACGATGTGCGCGTACGCGCGCAGCGTCATCATCGCGCCGGGTTACGGCATGGCGGTCGCGCAGGCGCAACACGCGGTGCGCGAACTGTCGGCGAATCTCGAAAAGCGCGGCGTCGACGTGCAATTCGCGATCCACCCGGTGGCGGGCCGGATGCCCGGACACATGAACGTCCTCCTCGCGGAAGCGAACGTGCCGTACTCGCAGCTCCACGAGATGGATGAGATCAACCCGCAATTCGAACACTGCGACGTCGCGCTCGTCATCGGCGCGAACGACGTGACGAATCCCGCGGCTCGCAACGTCCCGTCGAGTCCGATCTTCGGCATGCCGATCCTCGACGTCGATAAGGCGAAGGCGGTTATCGTCTTCAAGCGTTCGATGGCGACCGGATTCGCCGGCATCGACAACCCGCTGTTCGAGAACCCGAAGACGGCGATGCTCTTCGGCGATGCGAAGGACACCGTGACGAAACTCGCCCAAACGGTCAACACGGTCTAGGAATCTTGGGGAGCGGTCGAGATTCATCTCGACCGCCGCGGCCTCGCAGTAAGGAAATGTAATAGGCCGAGCGAAGCTCGGCACCGTCTATGAGCCTCCTCGAATACCTCGATCAGCTCTTCTTCGGCCCGGCACTTCAGTTCGTCGCGCACAGCAAGTACTCGCTGGATGAATCGGTTGCGCGGCTGCGCGCCGCGCTTCTCCCGAAGTTCTGGCGACTCGTCCTGCCGTTCCGCACCGGGCTTTGCGGTACCGTCGAACCGGATCGCGTGCACGTGAAAGCGCACCAGGGTTGGCGTCGCTCGGGTGTCGCGTGGTTCGACGGTGCGTTCTCGACCGACCGATCGGGCGTTACATTGAGCGGCCAGATCGCGGTGCCGCTGTTCTACAAGTTGCTCTTTCTGGTTCCGATTCCGATCATCGTCGTCGAGATCGCATGGGCAGCTCACCGCGGAGCACGCATCCCTGCGTGGTGGATCACCATCGCAACGGCGGTCTTCGTTCAGGTGATCGTCGTTGTCGCCTCACGTCTCCAGCGCGGCTGCGACGAGAGACTCATCGCAGACCTGCTCGACAACGCGTTGGCCTAAGCATCTCGCTTCGCGTCGACAGCGAAGCGCAGGTCCTTGCCCGCTCCCGAAACCTGTTGCATCCCGAGCGAGTTCGCGAGCGCGATCGACGCCGAGTTCCGCGGGTCGACCGTCGCCACGATCGATGTCACGAGATACGAGCGCACGAGGTGCGCCATGACGGCGGTCGTGGCTTCCTTCGCATATCCGCAGCGTTGATGATCGACGAACGTGACATAGGCGATCTCGGCCGTCCGATCGGCGCGCACGGTGGCCTGGAACCAGCCGACGTACACTTCCGTGCCGCGCAAGCGCGCTGCCCAGTTGAGCCATCGCTCGGAACGATCTGGCGATAGACCCGTCGACCACCCGCGATAGCGCATCTCGAGCGCTTGCTCCGACGCCGGCGGGTCTTGATCGACGTACGTGAAAAGGCGGACGTGGCTCACGAGCGGGAAAAGCGTCCGCGCGTGCGACGGCCCGATCGGTTCGAGGACGAGCCGCTCCGTTTCGAGCTGTTCCACGCTCAATGCGGTGGAGCGGTCACAAGACCTCGACCGCGATATCCTCGTTCGTATAGATGCAGATCTTCGCCGCGATCGCGAGCGCTTCGCGGACGATCTGATCGGCCGACATCGTGCTGTTGCGCAGGAGCGCGACCGCCGCCGCTTGTGCGTACGGGCCGCCGCTGCCGATCGCGGCGACGTCATCATCCGGTTCGACCACGTCGCCGGTTCCGGACAACACGAAGAGATGCTCGGTATCGCCGACGATGAGCAGCGCTTCGAGCCGACGCAGGTAGCGGTCGGTGCGCCAATCCTTCGCGAGTTCGACCGCGGCGCGCGTGAGGTTGCCTCGATACTCGGAGAGCTTGGCCTCGAACTTATCGAGCAGCGTTATGCCGTCTGCCGCCGAGCCGGCGAAGCCTGCGAGCACTTTGCCGTCGCCGATCCGACGGATCTTGCGCGCCTTATGCTTCATGACGGTCTTGTCGAACGTCACCTGTCCGTCGCCGGCGATCGCGAGTTTGCCGTCGCGGCGCACGGCGAGGATAGTCGTCGAACGTGATTTCATTTTGGATTTCCCGCCGCAGCGAGCGGTCGTCGGTCTAGTTGCGCGGCGATCTCATCGATCGCGGTCAGCGCACGTTCGGCGAGCGCGCGGCGCCGCGCCTTCTTGTCGCGTATGGCGGTTTCGAGCGGCGCGAAGTAGGCGAACGTCACGTTTTGCGGCTGGAAATCGGCAGACGTGTCGTCGCGCAAGTACGCGCAGAGCGCGCCGAGCGCGGTCGTCGCGGGCGGCACGAACGCTATCTTTTCGCCGCGCAACCGACGGCACGCGTTGATCGAAGCGACGATACCGCTCGCTGCGGCTTCGACGTAGCCCTCGCTGCCGGTGACTTGGCCCGCGAGAAAGACGTTCGGCGCGTTTTTCAATGAGAGATCCGCGTTCAGCACGCGCGGCGAATCGACGAACGTGTTGCGATGCATGACGCCGAGACGCAGCCACTCTGCATCTTGGAGTCCCGGCAGTTTCGAGAACACCGCTTTTTGCGCCGGCCACGAGAGTCGCGTTTGAAATCCGACGAGGTTATACGCGGTGCCCTCCCGGTTCTCGCGCCGCAGCTGGATGACCGCATACGGCCGCTTGCCGGTGGACGGGTCTTCCAAACCGACGGGCTTGAGGGGACCGAAGCGCAGCGTCTCCTCGCCTCGCTCCGCCATCACTTCGACCGGCAGGCACGCTTCGAAGTACGGCACCTTACCGCCGGCCGCATCTTCTTCGAATCCGTGCGGTTCGTGCTTTTCGCTCTCGACGAGATCGCGCACGAGCTGACGGTATTGTTCGCGGTCGAGCGGGATGTTGAGATAGTCCGCGCCGTCGCCCTTACCGTAGCGCGACGCTTCGAATAGCTGCGAGCGATCGATCGACTCGGTCGCGACGATCGGCGACGCCGCGTCGAAGTAGTGGAGATGCTTTGTGCCGCACAGTTTGGATAACGACGCCGCGAGGCTCTCGCTCGCAAGCGGACCGCACGCGACGACGCTCACCGTGCGCGGGTCGATCTCCCGGACTTCCTCGCGCCGCAGTTCGATCAACGGATGCGCGCCGATGCGGTCCGCTATAGACGCGGCGAAACGCTCGCGATCGACCGCGAGCGCGCCACCGGCCGGCACCGAAGACTCGCGCGCGCAGGCGACGACGATCGAGTCGAGCCGCGCCATCTCTTCCTTGATGAGGCCGACAGCGTTCTCGGTCGACGCCGCGCGAAGGCTGTTACTGCAGACGAGTTCGGCGAGGTTGCCGGTCTTGTGGGCAGCGGTCATGCGCGTTGGCCGCATCTCAAACAGCGTCACCGGCACGCCGCTCTGCGCGGCCTGCCATGCGGCTTCCGTTCCGGCAAGGCCGCCGCCGACGATGATCAATCGGTTCACAAAATCCTCATTGGATGAGTCGACGATTCGCGCCTATGGAAAGGCCGCGGCGGTCGAGATAAATCTCGACCGCTCCCCGTTCGGCCGCGGCGGTCGAGATAAATCTCGACCGCTCCCCGTTCGGCCGCGGCGGTCGAGATAAATCTCGACCGCTCCCAAATCGCGCGTATTCGATGTTACGCCGCGTGTTCGTCGGCGGCGCTTGGTGACGGCTCTGCCTCGTGATGCCCATGCTCGTGGAGCGGATCGACGCTGCAGACGATCTTGTCGCCCTTGCGGCCCGACTTGCGGATCAAGAATGCACCGCAGGTCCGGCACTTCGAGCCGACGACCGGCGGATACCACGCGACGAAGTTGCACTGCGGCCAGTTATTGCAGCCGTAGAAGACCTTGCCGCGCTTGCGTCCGCGCTTCTCGACGATCATGCCGCCGTCGACCGGGCACACGACGCCCGCATCGATGATGATGTTCTTCGTCGTCTTGCACGCCGGATAGCCGGAGCACGCGATGAACTTGCCGTTGCGCCCGTTCTTGAAGATGAGCGGCTTGCCGCAGTTCGGACACGACTCACCGGTCGGCACGTCCTCGAATTCCATCTTCGGGATCGTCTTCTCGGCGTTTTCGAGCTGCGCGACGAACGGCGTCCAGAACTCGCGCAGAGGCACGACCCAATCGTCGTGGGCATCCTCGACGCGGTCGAGCCGGCGCTCCATATCGGACGTGAAGCTGTCGTTGACGATCTCCGGGAAGTACTCGGCGAGCAGATCCGTCACCGTGTAGCCGTCCTCGACCGGCTTGAATCGGCGCTGCTCGAGCACGACGTACCCGCGCGCCTGGATCGTGCCGACGATCGATGCATACGTGCTCGGCCTACCGATGCCGCGTTCCTCGAGCGCTTTGACGAGCGTCGCTTCAGTATAACGCGGCGGAGGCTGCGTCTCGTGCGCGTCGGCGCCGACGTGACGAGGATCGAGGCGCTGTCCTTGCTCGACCGGCGGCAGACCGCGACGCGCATCGTCATCTTCTTCCGACGCGTCCTCATCGCGGCTCTCTTCGTATACTTTTCGATAGCCGAGGAACGTGACGACGCTGCCGGTCGCGCGCAACGTGCAGCCATCCGCCTCGATCTCGACCGTCGTCTGCTCGAGCTCCGCCGGCGACATCTGGCTCGCGACGAAGCGCTCCCAGATGAGGCGGTACAGCTTCAGCTGCGCAGCCTCGAGGAATGGCTTCATCTTATCGGGCGTGCGGTTGACGTCGGTCGGACGAATCGCTTCGTGCGCGTCTTGCGCGTCGTCCGAGACTTTGTACTGCTTGCCGCCCCAGAACGACTTGCCGTTCTCATCGGGGAAACGTTCGCGGACGTACTGCTCGGCCATCGCGAGCGCGGTCGACGACAAACGCGTCGAGTCCGTACGCATGTAGGTGATGAGGCCGACCGTGCCCTCGTCGCCGACGTCGACGCCCTCATACAAGCCTTGCGCGATCTGCATCGTCTTGCTCACGCGCATCTTGAGCTTCTTCGACGCTTCCTGTTGCAGCGTGCTCGTCGTGAACGGTCCGCGCGGATTATCTTTGCGCGGCTCCTGCTTCACCGATGTGACGGCGAACTTCGAGCGCTTCAGGCGCCCGACGAGTAGGTTCGCGTCGGCCTCGGTCGTCACGTACGACGTCTTCTGACCGACGATCGCGGCATCGGCCTCGGACAAGCCGGTGCGCCGGCCGTCGACCGAATAGAGGTTCGCGATCAGCGTGTGCTCTTGGTCGTGATGGCCGTGCGGCCACAGCCGCGCGTGAACCGTCCAGTACGAACGCTTCTTGTTTTTGAGGAAGTCCTCGATCTCGCGCTCGCGGTCGACGATCAGCTTTACCGCGACCGACTGGACGCGCCCGGCCGACAGACCACCGCGCACCTTGCGCCACAATAAAGGAGAGATCTTGAAGCCGACGAGCCGGTCGAGGATGCGCCGCGCTTGCTGCGCGTTGACGCGGTCCATGTTGATGTCGCTCGGGTGCTTGAGCGCTTCCTGAGCGGCCTGCTTGGTGATCTCGTGGAGCTCGATCCGCTTCGCGTCCGGGATCTTCAATAGCTCGCGCAAATGCCAGGCGATCGCCTCGCCTTCGCGGTCCGGATCGGGGGCCAGATAGACGTGGGCGGCCTTTTTGACCGCCGCACGAAGCTCTTTGATGACGTCACCCTTGCCCTTGATGGTGACGTAGGTCGGGGCGAAGTCGTTATCGACGTCGACGCCGAGACGGCTCTTGGGCAGATCCCGGACGTGCCCGACCGACGGGAGCACCTGGTAGCGTGAGCCGAGGTATTTCTTGAGCGTCCGTGCCTTGGCTGGAGACTCGACGATGATGAGCGATTTCGACAAATAGGCCTTTCGTGGCCGTACCGCTATTCGGACTTGCGGGTCCAGCCTTCAAACGTCCCCTACTATACACCACCGAGTCAAGCCGTGTCAAAAGCGGGACATCGCTCTGACGTTCGATTCTAGTTCACCCACCCCCTAGAAAGTGGAGCGGTCGACCTTCATGGTCGACCGCCGCGGCTTGCCATTTCGACGACTTTTTAGGGGTTGATGGGTCGCCCGTTTACGCGGCGGATCACCTCGCCCTTGGCATTCAACAGCGGCAATCGGTGCGTCGATATCGTCGCCTTGAAAGTACGTGCGGTAGACAACGCGGGGATCATGCCGACCTTCACTCGACCGATCTGATTCGTTCCGATCGTGACGTTCGGGTCGAAACCGCCGTCTGTGAACCACACATTCCCGTCCGGCCCCGCCGTTAAGTAGACGGCCGTCGTGCCGCTTCCCGGTATGCCGTATTCGGTGACGACGCCGCTGGGAGTCACACGTCCGATCGCGCCGCTGTCGGCCTCACCGAACCAGATGTTCCCACCCGCGCTGGTGATACCGAGGCAGACATCGCCATCCGGCGCCGGCTGCGGCTGGAATTCCATCAAGTACTCCGTGATCGATGGACTCGCACCCGTGGTTATGCGCCCGATCTGACATCCGGTAAGCGATCCGATGCCCAATTCCGTGAACCACAACGCGCCGTCCGGCCCAAGCGTGATGTACGCGGGATCCGATGGGTTCGTCGGGATTCCATAGTCCACAAACGTTGGGGCCCCTCCCGGGAACGTCAGATGACCCACCGAGTTACGGCCGGAGTCGAGATACCAGACACTGTTGTCGCCAGCGATTGCCACGGCCAACGGTGTGCTCCCCGAGAGACCGGTAGCATATTCGGTGAACGATCCGCCGATCGTCATCCTGGCGATTTTCGCGACGTTCGATTCGGCGAACCAAAGAACTCCGCTTTGATCGGACGTCAAGCCGGACGGTCCTGAGTTTGAAGTCGGGATAGTGAACTCGTTGTACGTACAAGTACCTGGATCGACGTTCGCGATCTTGTTGTTCGCAAATTCGTCGAACCACACTTTCGGGTTGCCGGTGACTGATGTGATGTCAACGGGCCCTGATCCGGCTGTTGGCAGAGGCCCGCATTCAACCATTGAGCCGGCGCCCGGGAATGTGCCCGGAATGACGTGGCCGATCTTGTTGCCGTTGAGTTCGGTGAACCACACATTTCCGTCGGGTCCGCTCGTTATCCCCAACGGCGTCGCATTCGATGTCGGTATTGGCTTCTCACTCACAACGCCTGGTTGGAGCGTCGGCGGTCCTCCTGGACCGGGAAGCGGGCTGCCTAGGCTCGAGTACTTGCAACCGGCGAGTGTGAGCGCGAGAGCGGCCGCGAGCGCGGCGAACGACGTCAAGATGATGGAAGGACGCATGCCGGAGCTACCCCCAAATCAGCTAGGCGCAAGAGCCGAGCTTCGCTCGGCATACCACATTTTCAGAGTACCACATGCTCAGGGCATCAGATAGTCAGGTTCAGTCAGGCAAACGTATAACGCAGCCGTGGCGGTTCCCCGCCCGGGCTGATGAACGAAGCGTGAAATCTAACGGAGTTCGAGGGCGACGTCGACGAGGAGCGGCTCGCTGACGATATCGCGGCTCGAAAGCGTCACGATGACGTCGGGCCGGTACCACGTGAGGTCGCTTATCGCGCGATAGCCCGCGCGCTCAGTGTAGAGCGCGGGGTAGCCGTCGAGGTTGAAAAGCTCCGCCTGCGGGTCCGGCGATGAAAGACGAGCTCCTGCGACACGCTCGTCGACGCGGATGAGCGAACCCTCGATGGAATACTCGAGCCGGACTTCCGAGCCGTCTTTGGAGGCGTCGGCGCGGATCAATTGCGTGCTCGACGGCAGCAGCAAGACATGGAAGGCGGCGGTGCGCTGCACAGCTGCCAGCTGCGCGGCGGGCGAGGGGCCTGAAGTGTGGATGAGGGCTGCCGCGATGAGCGCTGCTGCGAACATGGCCTTTGCTCTAAAAAGACGTCAGGGCGATTTCGAACCGATCGGCGCGGCGCCCACTTTGATCGATGGCTGCGCTCCGCCCAGCTCTTGCACTTTGTGGCATGCCACGAAGTGGTCCCCGTAGTTCAAGAGCTCCGGCACCTCGACCTTGCATCGTTCGTACGCTATCGGGCATCGCGTATGGAATCGGCAGCCGCTCGGGGGTCGCACCGGCGACGGGATGTCGCCTTCCAGGATGATGCGCTCGCGCCGAGCTTCCGCGCGCGGGTCGGGGATCGGAATCGCCGACAGCAGCGATTGCGTGTACGGATGAAGCGGCCGCTCGTACAGCGCATCGCGGTCCGCCAGCTCCATGATCTTGCCGACGTACATGACGGCGACGCGATCGGATATGTGGCGGACGACCGACAGATCGTGTGCGATGAAAAGATATGTCAAACCGAATTGCTGCTGCAGGTCTTGTAGAAGATTGACGACCTGTGCTTGGATCGAGACGTCGAGCGCCGAGACCGGCTCGTCCGCGACGATGAACTTCGGGCTCACCGCGAGCGCGCGGGCGACGCCGATGCGCTGGCGCTGCCCGCCTGAAAATTCGTGCGGATAGCGGTTCGCATGGTACGGTGAGAGGCCGACCGTGCGCAGCAGGTCGTTCACTTTCGCGTCGACTTCGGGGCCCTTGGCGAGCTTGTGGATCTGCAGCGGCTCGGCGATGATGTCGCCGACCGTCATGCGCGGGTTGAGCGACGCGTACGGGTCTTGGAAGATGACCTGCATCTCTCTGCGCTTCGCGCGCATCGCTTTCCGGTCGATCTTCGTGATGTCTTCGCCGTCGAAGCGGATTGCGCCGGTCGTCGGCTCGAGCAATCGCAAGATGCAGCGTCCGATCGTCGTCTTGCCGGAACCGGACTCGCCGACGAGCCCGAGCGTCTCGCCGGTCTTGATGCTGAACGAGACACCGTCGACCGCCTTGACGTCGGCGACGTGCCGCGAGAACACGCCGGCCGTGATTGGGAAATACTTGGTGACGCCCTCGACCTCGACGAGCGCTTGCGAGTCCGAGGCCGGCTTCATCTCAGCTGCCATCGGCCTTACCCTTGCCTTCGGCGATGAAGGCCTCGGCGGCCGCGACTTCCGTGACCGCGGCTTGCTCCCGCAATTGGCGGACGTCGACCGACTTGTCGGTCTCGTACAGCCAACAACGCGCGACGTGCGTGCCGCCGAAATCGATGAGCGGCGGCTCGATCTCGAAATGCTTCGGCTGCGCGTAGCGGCAGCGCGCTGCGAAAGAACAGCCGGTCGGCAGTTTGAGCAGGTTCGGCGGCTGCCCCTCGATCGGCACGAGCCGACGGCGCCCCTTTTCATCGAGCCGCGGCAGCGAATCGAGCAGGCCCCACGTGTACGGATGCTTCGGCGAATTGAAGATCTGATCGGCGGTGCCGTACTCGATCATGTTGCCGCCGTACATGACGAGCACGTTCTCGCACACCTCGGCGACGACGCCAAGATCGTGCGTGATCATGATGATCGCGGAGTTGAGCCGCTTCTGCAGGTCGCGCATGAGGTCGAGGATCTGCGCCTGGATCGTAACGTCGAGCGCGGTCGTCGGTTCGTCGGCGATGAGCAGCTCGGGATCGCACGAAAGCGCCATCGCGATCATGACACGCTGGCGCATGCCGCCCGAGAACTGATGCGGATAATCGCCGAGACGTTTTGCAGCGTCGGGGATGCGGACGAGGTCGAGCATCTCGACCGCGCGTTTGCGCGCTTCGGCCTTCGTCTTGTGCTGGTGGAGGACGATCGTCTCGGTGATCTGGTCGCCGATCGTGAGCACCGGATTGAGGCTCGTCATCGGGTCTTGGAAGATCATCGAGATCTTGTTGCCGCGGATCCGCCGCATCTGCTGCTCGTCGATCGTCAGCAGGTCCGTGTCTTTGAAGATGACCTTCCCGTTCTCGATGCGGCCGGGGGGCGATGCGATGAGCCGCATGATCGACAGCGCCGTGACGCTCTTACCGGATCCCGATTCGCCGACGATGCCGAGCGTTTCGCCCGGCGCGAGATCGAACGAGAGCCCGTTGACCGCGCGGACGATGCCGTCGTCGGTCGCGAACGTCACACGCAGGTCCTTGACAGCAAGCAGAGACATGGAGGTTACAGTATACCCCGGATCGGTCGCGCGGGCGTGGCCGCTAGATTACCGTGCTTTTTCATCGGTTTCCTATGCGCGCCCGCCTGACGAGCGCGGGTCGAGCGCATCGCGCAAGCCCTCGCCGACGAGGTTGAACGCCATGACGGTGATGACGATCAACATCCCGGGTATGAATGTCAGCCACGGCGCGCCGAGGACGTCCGGATCGAGCGCCTTCTGAAGGCTGTTGCCCCAACTCGCGGTCGGCGGCTGGACGCCGAGACCGAGATACGACAGGGCCGATTCGGTTAGGATGTTGTTGCCGATCGCGAGCGTCGCTGCGACGATGACCGGCGCGAGCGCATTCGGCAGCAAATGCCGCCACATGATGCGGCCGTCCGGTGCGCCGACCGCTTTCGCCGCTGATATGAAGTCGCGCTCGCGCAAGCTCAGGATTTGCCCACGGACGAGGCGCGCGACGCTCATCCACGACAGCAAGCCGATGACGAGCATGATGACGATGATGCTGAAGTTGTTCGTCAGCGCTTCGATCGCTAGGATGAGAAAGAACGTCGGGAACGAGAGCATCATGTCGACGAAGCGCATGAGGATAGCGTCGACGATGCCGCCGAAGTACCCTGAGATGGCGCCGTAGAACGTCCCGAACGTGATGGCGACGAGCATCGCCGAGATGCCGACCTCGAGCGAGATGCGCGCGCCGAACAGCATCCGGGCGAAGTAGTCGCGGCCGTCATCATCCGTGCCGAAGAGATGTACGAATGACGGCGTTTGCGGAGTGCCCATGATCGACGTGTCGATCGCGTTGGGATCGTAGTGCGAGAGGAGCGGCGCGAAAAGAGCGGAGAGGACGAGCAATAGGACGATGGCGAGTCCGACCAGGGCCAGCCGGTTGCGCCTGAAGCGCCGCCAGACGTCCGCGGTCATCGAGACGTGCGGGGTGAGGTCGTCCGTGACGACCGCTTTCGCCGGCACGCTAGTCATACCGGATCCTCGGGTCCGCGGCGGCGTAGCCGATGTCCGCCAATAGATTGCCGATGACGACGAGCACTGCGGAGATGACCGTCGTCCCCATGACCGTCGGATAGTCGCGCTCGAAGATCGCGTTGAGCCCAAGATAGCCCATCCCGGGAATCGTGAAGACGATCTCGACGAAGTACGCGCCGGTGAGCAGTGCCGGGAGATAGAGGCCGAGGAGCGTGATGAGGGGCAGGAGCGCGTTGCGGAAGGCGTGCTTGAAGACGACGACGTTTCCGGAAAGCCCTTTCGCGGCGGCCGTCCGTATGTAGTCCTCGCCGAGCACCTCTAACATTGAAGATCGCTGGAACCGGATCCAGCTCGCGAGGCTGACGAACGTCAGCGTCGCTACGGGCAAGATGAGGTGCCTGGTCACGTCGCCGAGGTTGAAGCCTGTCGAGTCGATGCTCGTCAAACCGGAATCGGGCAGCAAGTTCCACTTGACGCTGAACAGCTGGATGAGCTCGATGCCGAGCCAGAACGTCGGCGCGCCGTAGCCGATGAACGCGATCGCGGTCGCGATGTAGTCGAAAAGCGAGTCCTTATGCACCGCCGAGTAGATCGCGGTCGGGATGGCGATCATGATGGTGAAGAAAAAGGAGACGCCGATCAGAAGGGCGGTCACCGGCACCTTCTCGAGGATCTTCGTGAGCACGGGGCGCCCGTCGGTGAACGAGTAGCCGAAGTTCCCATGCAATATGTTGCCGAGCCACAAGAAGTATTGCACGTACCACGGCTTATCGAGACCGAGGTTGTGACGAATGTTCTCGATCTCGACCGGTGACATCGGATGCGAGCTTGCAAGGAATACGGACGTCGGACCGCCTGGCGCCATGAACATCATGCCGAAGGACACCAGTGATATGCCGATGAGCAGCGGCACCAGCCCGATGACGCGCCGGATGAGGTAGTTGGTCACGCGACGTCAGCGTCGATGACTGCTATTGCGCGATCCACCACTCCGGTTCGTAGTACATCGTCTGTGTGAAGAACGAGCCGGTCTTCGCCGGATCGACTCCCTCGACGCGCTTGTTGATGACGTTGCGGTAGTACGGCGCGACGTCAAACAAGTACGGTACGTCCTGGATGCACAGCTCTTGGATCTGATAATAGTACTTCGCGCGGATGGCCGGGTCGGTCGCTTCGCGAGCTTGCTCGATGAGCGCATCCATCTTCGGACTGCTGTAGTGCGAGTAGTTGAGCCCGTTCGGGGGCAGCGATTTCGACGAGAGGAACTGGTAGACGTCCGGATCGCCGCCGCCGCCGAAGCCGCCGCCGTCGAGCTCGAATTGCCCCTTCGCCTCTTGGTCGAAGTAGACGTTGAACTCGATTTGGTGCGCGTCGAGCTTGATGCCGATCTTCTGCATGTCCGCCTGGAGCAGCTCGAAGTCTTTGTCGCCGACCGAATTGCCGGCGATGAGATTCGTCTGGATCTCGAGGCGCTTGCCGTTCTTGTAGCGCCAGCCGTCTTGCCCCATCGTCCAGCCGTCGGCGTCGAGGATCTGGCCTGCCTTTTGCGGATCGAATGGATACGCCGTGAGCGTCACGGGGTCGAACGCCCACTTTTGCGCGAGCGGTATCGGTGAGAACGCGGGGATGTCTTCCCCGTGGAAGAGCTTTTGCGCTTCGGTGACGCGGTCGTAACCGTACATCATCGCCTGGCGCACGTGAAGATCGCCGAGGATCGGCGTCGTCAAGTTCGGCACCCACCAATCCCAGTTGTCCGACGGGTTGTGGATGAGCGTGAATTTCGGGTCGTTCTTGAGCGCGAGCCATTCGGGCGTACCGAGCTGGAACTCGGTGTCGACGTCACCCTTCTGGAGCGCGACCTGCGTCGCGGTGTCGTTGAGATATTCTTTGAAGTAGATGCGATCGATGTATGGCCGCCCGTGCCACCACGTCTTGTTGCTCAGCATGATGAGGTGGTCGTCGGGTTTCCATTCGCCGAACGTGTACGGACCGGACGTCACGAGGTGCTTCGTCAGGTCGAGATGCTGCATTTGCGACGGCGGCACGTTGCCGTAGACATGGACCGGCAGGGGCCCGTGCGGCAGCGACCCGATCGTCGAGAGAAACGGCGCGTTCGGTTGGTACAGGTGATAGACGAGCGTCCATTTGTCGGGCGCCGTCATGCTCTGGACGATCGCCCAGTCGGAGGCGTACGGCGCGTTCGACGCGGGGTTCGTCTCGAGCGCATGCTCGAACATGAAGTCGGCGCTCGTCAGCGGCACCCCGTCCGACCATTTCGCGTCGTGGCGGAGATGGAACACGTATGTCCGGCCATCGGGCGAAATCGTCCACGACTGCGCGAGCCACGGAACGACCTTGAAGTTCTCGTCCTGGTTCGTGAGGCCGTCGTACATGAAGCCGAGCATGTCGGCCGCGCCTTGCGTGTCGGCGTACATCGACAGCATCGTCTTGATGTTCGCGGCGCCGGAACCGATGCGCAGCTCACCGCCGTAATGCGGCTTGCTCACGACGAGGCCGCCGCCTTGCGGGCCCGTACTCGACGACGTATTGCCGCCGCCCGAGCATGACGACGCGATGATCGCTGCGAGTGCGAGCGCTGCAGCCGACGGAGCGTGACGCATGGAACGTTCTCCTCTGTTGGACCCTAGCGTGTGATCACGAAGTTCAGGATCGCGAGGAACATGAACGAGACCGCGAAGACCGTCGTGAGCCTCGTGAGCTGTTGCTCGATGCCGAGCCGGCCCTTGTACGCGGATTCCATCCGGCCGCCGATGCTGCCGGAAAGACCTTCGGTCTTCGTCGTCTGGATCGACATGAGCGCGATGAGGCCGATGACGCTGATGATGAAGAGGATCTGTATAAGGTAGAGCACGGCGATGTGCTCGCTACCCCATGACGGCCCGGTCGGGACCGCACTTGGAGGAACTGTGACTGCGCCGACCGGCGCCGCCGTAGCGACGGGAGCGGCGGCTGCGAGGATTGCTAAGAACAAGTGCAACGACTCCGCGGAGTGAGGGGCAAACGTTGCTACGGTCGCGCTTTCGCGGCCGTCGCCTCGGACGCTCGTGGTTCGGAACGGCCCGCTTATCTACCTTCGGGACAGGGGTTGCTTTCGAGCCGTTTCAGGAAATCGACGATTAACGCATCGATGAGCCGCAGATTAGGTTCGATTGTCATGAGATGCGAGCCCGCATCGATGAGTTCTAGCCGTTTATCTTCGCTTGAGGCGCGATCGTATATCTCGCGAGCGCTATCGACCGGCACTGTGAGATCGCGCACCGAGTGCATGACGAGCAACGGCGCCTTCACCGCGCCGAGCTCTTTGCGGACGCGCGCGAGCACCTCGAGCACGATGTTGACGGCGCCGATCGTCGTCGACTTGTAGCCGACGACGTTGCCTTGCCACGCCGCGAAGTTCGCCGGCGCGCGCAGGCCGGGAAGCCACTGCTCGATGAGCGGCAACGTCGCGCGCATCATAGGATAAAGGAAGACGGGCGCTGAGATCGTGACGAGTCCGGCGACCCGCTTGTTCGCTGCGAGGTGCAAGCCGAGCGTGCCGCCGATCGATAGACCGACGATGTAGACGCGCTCGAATCGCCGGCACGCTTCGTCGAAGGCGCGCTCTGCCTGGAGCAGATAGTCGTCGGCGGTCGCCTTCTCAAGTTCGGCGACGTCGGTCGCATGACCGGCGAGCGCTGCGCCGTACACGCCGAAGCCGCTCGCATGAAGCAACTCGCCGAGCGCACGGACTTCGAACGGACTCCCGGTGAAACCGTGAAACGCTAGGATGCCGGCGCCGCCCTCGCCGAGCACGAACGGCTCACCCCCCTCGATGTACTTCGTCAATCTCGAGTCACGATATGGGGTGGAGCGGTCTCGCCACGCGCAGCACTCATGTGGTACGCCGAGCGAAGCTCGGCTCTCGTTGACCGACGATCGCTCGCACAGCCTTGACGATGCCGGCTTCGTCGAGCCCGCACTCCTTACGCTGCGCGGCCTGCGTCGCATGGCTTATGAATTCTTCCGGAATCCCGAGCCGCACGACGCGCGAAGTGATCCCGCGGTCCGAGAGCGCCTCGAGCACCGCCGAACCGAAGCCGCCCGCGAGGCTGTGCTCTTCTACCGTGACGATAGCCTTGTGCGTGCGTGCAAGCTTCTCGATCAGCTCGATATCGAGCGGCCGGATGAAGCGCGCGTTGACGACCGTCGTGTCGATGCCATCCCCAGCGAGAACGTTTGTCGCCCCGAGCGCAGCCTCGACGCAGATGCCGGTTGCGACGATCGCGACTCCTTCGCGCTCGCCGTGTCGCAGCACGTGCGCCTTGCCGAATTCAAGCGCAACCGGATCCGGACGATCGTCGCGCTTAGCGCTCGAACCGCGCGGATAGCGGATCGCGACCGGACCTGTGTGCTTCGCTCCATCAGCGGTCGTGCCGTCGTGCAGCGCGTGACCGTAACGCAGCATCATCCGCAGCTCGTCTTCGGTCGACGGCGCCATGATGACGACGTTCGGCAACGTCCGCAGGTACGCGATATCGTAGGCGCCTTGATGCGTCTTCCCATCGTCGCCGACGAGTCCCGCACGATCGATGCAGAACGTCACCGGCAGCGATTGCACGCTGACATCGTGGACGATCTGATCGTATGCGCGTTGGAGGAAGGTCGAGTAGATCGCGACGAGCGGCCGCAAACCCGCGGCCGACGCGCCCGCTGCGAAACACGTCGCGTGTGCCTCGGCGATGCCGACGTCGAAGAAACGCGCCGGATAGGCCTTGGCGAACTCTTTCAGGCCGGTACCATCTGGCATCGCCGCTGTGATGGCTATGATGCGCGGATCGTGCGCCGCCATCTGTGCGGCTTCGTTCGCGAACGTCGACGCGAACGTCGTGCCGGATTTCTTGGCGAACTCGCCCGTCACGGGATCGAACGCTGCGACGCCGTGGAAGGTCCTCGCATCACCTTGCGCCGGCTCGAAACCCATGCCCTTGACCGTGAGAATGTGGAGGAGCACCGGACCTTCGACTTTCGTGCACGCGCGCAACGCGTCGATGAGGAAGTTGACGTCGTGGCCGTTGCACGGTCCGATATACGTGAAGCCCATCTCTTCGAACACGACCGACGCTTTGGGCAGCGGCGACACGGTTTTCCGGCCCGCTGTTTCGGCGGAGCGGATCGCCTTCGTCGCGACTTGGCCGAAGGGCAACCGGCTAAGAACGCGCTTCGTGAGGTCGGCGGTGTGGACGACGAGCGGATGCGCGCGCAGCATACTGAGATAGGTCGACATCGCGCCGACGTTCGGAGCGATGCTGAATTCGTTGTCGTTCAGGACGACGATGAAGTTCGTCTTCAGCTGGCCGGCGTTGTTGATCGCTTCGTAGGCGAGACCGCCCGTGAGCGCTCCGTCGCCGACGACCGCGACGACCCGCTCGTCACGGCCGGCGAGGTCGCGCGCGGTCGCCATGCCGAGCGCCGCCGAGATCGCGGTCGACGCGTGCGCGGTGCCGAAGTGGTCGTGCGGGCTCTCGCCTCGCTCGGGAAATCCGGCGATGCCGCCTTGTTGTCTCAGCGAATCGAAGCGGCCGTTGCGCCCGGTGAGCATTTTGTGCGCGTACGTCTGGTGGCCGACGTCCCACACGATTTTATCGTCGGGCGATGAGAAGACGTAGTGGAGCGCGAGTGTCAGCTCGACGACACCGAGGTTCGGCGCCACGTGCCCACCATTCCGCGCGCAGACTTCGACGATGCGCGCGCGCAGTTCATGCGCGAGTTGCGGCAGTTCGGCACGCGTCAGTTTCTTGAGATCGTCGGGTCCGTCGATGCGTTCGAGTTGCATAGCCTTATACGGTTCAACGGCGTCGTCGTAGCCCACCCGCTGTATTTAATGTACTTTGTATCACAAAGTTAATCATATTGTCAATCGAAAAGCGACTTTACACGGTTTTGCGAGCGGGCTATAATGGGGAAGTATGCGCGATCCGCAGGCGCCGCAGACCGAGCGACCAGGGACCGGCGGCGTTTACGTCATCCGAGAGCGGCGTGCCGCGACCGAATTCGCGCGCGCGCTCTCGACGATCTTCAACCCGTTCCTCACCGCGACGGGTCTCTTCATCATCGTCGCGCACGCGTTCGCGCATCACTCGACGCCTGAGTTCTGGATCTACTCGACCATCGGCGTCGTCTGCTTCACCGTCGCCCCTTTGACGTTCATCCTCTACCTCTATCTCACCGGACGCATCTCCGACTTCGATATCTCGGAGCGGCCCGAGCGCGAACGCGTCTTCGCCGGTTTCGTCGTGATCTATCTCATCGCCGCGGTCGGGCTTTCGCTCGCGCACGCGCCGGTGCAGCTCCAGGCGATCACGTGGGGTTCGTGGGGCACCGCGCTCGAGACGATGGTCATCACGCGCTCGTGGAAGATCAGCACCCACGCGCTCGGAATCGCAGGCCCATTCGCTGCGATGTTCGTCTTCTTCCAATTCCAGCCGCTGCCGTACGTCGCGCTCGTTCCGCTCGTCGGCTGGGCTCGGGTCCATCTGCGCAGCCACACGCTTGCGCAAGTGCTCGGCGGCGTCGCGCTCGCGATCGCAAACACGGCGATCTTCTTCCGCCTCTTCCATCTACTTTAACGGCTGCGATAAGGAATGGGAGCGGTCGAGATTCATCTCGACCGCCGCGGTCTGACATCTCGCCATGTAGCGGTCGAGCTTTAGCTCGACCGTAGACGGCCTTTCCCTTGCAAGACCGCGGCGGTCGACCGTAAAGGTCGACCGCTCCATTCTTCCCTATGCAAGACCGCGGCGGTCGAGCTAAAGCTCGACCGCTACAGTCCCACGTGGTGTGCCGTCGCGACGGGCGCACCCATCAAGAGCGACGCGCTTGTTGCGAAGGCCGTCGGATCGCCGCTGACTTCGAAGTCGATTGAGCCCCTTTGCGGCTCGAACTCGGATAAGATCTGCGCGGCATCGCGGCCGACCGCTTCGCCCGGATCGACGATGCGCACGCCCGGACCGAGGGCCTCGCGAAACCATTTCGTCAAGTGTGGGAAGTGCGTGCAGCCAAGCACGACGGTGTCGCATTTCGCTCGCAGAAACGACTCGCAGCATGCGGCGACTGCGGCTCGCGCTTCTTCCGTCGCCCAGTCGCCGCGCTCGACGATCGGCACGAGGGCTGGAGCGCCGATGCTCGTCACAACGGCATCCGCGCGCATGGAACGGATCCCCCGATCGAAGACGCCGCTCTTCGCGGTCGCGTTCGTCGCGACGACGCCGATCGCGCCCGAGCGCGACGCCTCGACCGCAGACCGCGCGCCAGGCCCGACCAGCCCCAAAAGCGGCACGCCGATATCGGGCCAGCCGAGCTTGTCGAACGCCGAGCACGTCGTGCCGCACGCGATCGCGATCATCGCCGGCTCACGCTCCATGAGATGCGCGATGATGCGTCGCGCAAAACCTGAAACTTCTTCGAGCGTTCGATCGCCGTACGGCACGTGTGCCGTATCCGCGAAATAGACGACGTCCGTCGCGTCGATGGACGAGCGGACGGCGTTGAGCACGGTCAGTCCGCCGAGGCCGGAATCGAACATGCCTAGGCGTCGTGGTCGTCGAGCCATGGATCCTACGGCTTCGGAGCGCCGGGCGGCTGCTGCGGCCGCGCTTGCCCCACGGGCGTTGGCGGGCCACCGGTGAAATCGGCGATGCCGCGCGCGATGCCTGCTGCGATCTGATCGAGGAACGATTGGCGTGCGAGCAGCGTCGCATCGTGCGGGTTGCTCAGGTACGCCGCTTCGACGAGGATCGACGGCATCATCGTGTGGTGGATGACGTAGAAGTTATTGCGGATGACGCCGTCGTCGGTGATGCCGCTCGCTGTGATCATGTCGTTCTCCACCGTCTGCGCGAGCGCTCGATCGGTCGGGTGCCAAAAGTAGGTCGTTCCGCCGTTTGGCGCGGACGAGACCGACGAATTGATATGGATGCTGACGAACAGCCGCGCGCCGGCCGCGTTCGCGACGTCGCAACGCGCTTGAAGCTCTTGCGCGTCGGTGCCGTCCGGAGGGCCGACTTCGTAGTCACCGTCGCGCGTCATGACGACGTGCCACCCCTGACGCTTCAGATCGGCTTCGAGACGCTGCGCGATGTTGAGCGTGATGTGGCTTTCCGTCAGGCCATACCCGGTGTTGAGCGATCCGGGATCATTGCCGCCGTGGCCGGGATCGATGACGATGAGCGTCGGGTCGGTCCGCGCCGGTAACGCGGGCTGCGCCGACGGCGGCGACGACGCCTGTGCCGTCGCGAAGGTGTTGCCGATGCCGGCAAGAGCCGCATCGGGAGCCGGTGGCTGGTTCTCGATCTCGATGCCGAGCTGGTTCGGCGAGCCCGCGATCGTTCCGACGCGGACGTCGATCGCTTGCGTCGGCGTGATCGAGACGCGCACGACCTGATCCGGATCGAGCGCGTGCTGACTCACCTTGATCTCTTTGATGAAGGCGAGCTTCGATAGAAGCGTCTGCGCCGGGCCTACCAAGACCGCACGATCGATGTCGAGCCAGTAGCGATCGTCCGGATCGCCGAGCCGATGCCATTCGAACGCGACCGGTCCGGTCAACGTCAACGTGATTCGCGTGCCGGTCGGCGCCTCGGCGACGCTCACGTCCGTGATCTTCTGCGTCGTCAGCGGCGGCATCGAAGCGCTAGGCGTTCCGGGCGAGCCGGAAGGCGACGGCACTGATGGCGATTCGCCTGCGCCGAGCGGCTCCGCCGTCGCGATACCGCTCGGTGCACCAGGTGATGAGGACGTCGCCACCGTTGGTTCGACGGTCGGCGATGGACTAGGCGGAACGGGCGTCGGAGGCGCCGGCGTGTTCTTCGGCAGCGGTGGGGGCGTCTGCAGCGGCGTCACCGCGACGTGGACCGACGATGGCGTCGAAGCCGGTGTCGCGGCGCGCAGCTGCGCGGCGTCGCGCGCGATGACGACATCGACCGCGGCTCCCGAGCCAACTCGACGCGACGCGAACGTCGCCGCGTGCTTCAACGAGATAGAGACGGCGGTCGTCGGGTAGCCGGGTGGCCCGGACTCGCTGACGTCGGCCCCAGTCGCCAACCCAGCGGCGATCGGCTGCGATCCGGCGGCGTCAGTGCCGAAGCCTGGAAACGAAACGGTGAGCGTATGCGCGCGAGCGCTGTTCGCGTACGACGAATGCCATGTAAGCGGCGCCGAGCCTTCGATGCGCACGATCGTCACGGCCCCTTCGCGACGCGGCGTCACCGACACGATCTGCGGAACGAAGACGTAGCCGCCGCGAAAGCCGCGCACGCCGAGATCGAGCGCTTTCGCGAGCGGCACGAGCGGCAGATAGAGCTCGGAGCCGGAGTTGAACGGTGCGAACGGCATCGATACCGGCACGCCGTCGACGCTCACGGCGTCGCTTCCGAGCGTGAAGGTGATGAGCTTGCCGTCGCCTCGCGTGATCGCGACGAAGCGCGTGCCCGGCTGCCACGACGAGCGTGCGCCGACCGCCGCGAGCATCGCATGCAATCCTGAGTCGTCGACCTGCGTCACCGGGTCGCCGTACGTGATGCCGAGATGCGCGAACGCGATCTGGCGCCCGAGCACCCACACTTGCGCTTTTGTCGGCGTCACTGCGGGTCCGAGCGCGAGCGCAGGCGTCAGCGGTACGAGCGCGCACGCGAGAGCGCATAAGAGCGCGAGTGATACGCGCCCTTTTCTGACGACTGCCGTCACTGCGCGAACGTCTCCCGCGTCAGCGGCTCATCTATCTCGAACTCGCCGCCGGGAAGCGTCGGCACTTTGCGGCCCGCGACCGTCACTTGAACGCGCGCGATGCCGCTGACCGACGTGACCGTATACGTCAAGGATTTGAAGAGGCCGATCTCGTCACTCGCTCCGCCGCGATAGCCCTTTGCGATTGCGCCATTCAGGTCGACGGTCGCGAGATCACCCGCGAGGTCGACGGTCGCCGTCGTCCCCGGCGGGAACTGGACGACCGTGCTCGTCGGCACTGCCGGACCGGCAAGCAGCTGCGCGACGAGCGCGTTTTCGAGACGTGAACCCACAAGCGATTTATCGACGGAAAACGGGGTCGGCACGAGCGCGTCGCTGCCGACTTTGCAGAAATAGACGTTGACCTGAGGCGTAACGGTCGCCGGCGGTTTAGGCGTGCATCCGGCAGCGATCAAGGTAGCGAGAAGCAGAACGAACGGTATCCGTGGGCCCGAGATGATAGTCTCCCCCTCCCTGGCGAGCGTGTACAAATCGGCAAGCGCCTACGGATTTCTAACGTTCACGGCGCTCGGGTCGTTCTCCCGCGACCAACAAGGTCGGGCGAGCGGCCCTCCGGTTAAAGTCGAATGCGCGCGGCGGCGAAGAGACCGGCGCCGACGTTTCGGTCGGCTTCGCGACCACTGGCGAACTTCGCGGCGAAATTGATCGCTCGCCCGCCGACGAGATAATCGAATCGGCCGCGCGTGATGCCGTAGGCCAATGAAAGATCCGTCATCCCCGCCGTCTCCGCGGCGCTTTTGCTGAACTGTTCGAATACGGGCGAGGTTCTCGTCACGTAGAGCAACCCGCTCAAGTGCGGCATCACAGCGAGGTCCGTTTCGAAGAACCGGTCCGCGCGCGCACCTACGGGGACGTCGCCGACCAGCTCGTAACGGCTGCCTGCGAGCCTCGACGCGTTGACCGTCGAGACATCGGTCTGCGGCGTGCGCTGCGCGAGGACTTGCGTGCCAGCTCCTATCCAGAATCGGCCGGCGCGATCGATACGGAACCGGGCGGACGCGGTGAACCAACCGAGGGTCGCCTGCGACGGCCCCATCCTCGTGTTCACGGTCGCCGTGCCGACCGATGGGATCCCTTCCAAATGGATCTGAAAAGGTTTCCAGCGCTGATCGAGCTGGATGAATCCCGCGAAGCCCGAAGTCGATACGTTCTCTTTCGGCTCGAAGTGCGTACCGGAAAGGGCTATAGCCTCGATGCCGAGTCGCGTATCGGCGCGCGCCTGCATGGTGATAAAGCAGCACGCAAATATCGCGAAAAGCGAAGCAAGAACGGACTTCGGCATGATGCTGCATTGGGGTCGTCTGATGACGACTCCTCTACGTCAAGAACGCCACGCCGGATTCGTCAGCGATGTGAGTACGTGTTCGCGCCATGCGCCGTTGATGCGCAAGTAGTCGTTCGCGTGGCCTTCGACCGTGAATCCGAGCCTTTCGAGGACGGCGCGACTCCGCTCGTTCGAAGGAACGAAGTTGGCCATGATGCGGTGTAGGTTCAGTTCCGCGAATGCGAAGCGGAGCAAGAGCGCCAGCGCTTCGTGCATCAATCCCTTGCCTTGCGCTTTTTCCGCAAGCGCATAGCCGAGATAGGCGGCTTGAAAAGGACCGCGCACGATTGCCGAGAGGTTCGCCGTGCCGGCGATGCCACCGTCGTCTCGGAGAAAGATGAACGTTTTACACGATTCGTCGTGGAAGAACTCGATGCGGCGCCGCTCGATCTGATCGGACCAATGCTGGCGCGTCAAATGTTCGCGCGAGCACGCCGCTCCGTACGGCGTTAGGTGCGCCTCGTTCGCGGCGAAGAACGCGATGATGGCGTCGACGTCGTCGGGCTCGGCAAGCCGCACGTCGACGCGATTCCCCTCGAGGAGGAACGGACGTGTTCCGCGATCGCGCATCCCCGTTGTGTTCACCGGTGCCTCACGCACCCGGTACAGCCGGCAGCCAACATCGGTGAACGTCGATCGCGACATTTGCATTGAGCGCGATCCAGTCCGAAATCGTCCCCGGCTTTTCCGGCTCGGCGACGAAAATGTAGATCGCCTTGTCGCGTGGATCGCGAATCCAACGGACAAGGGACCTCTGATCGGGCGAGACCCGGTTCGCCCACATCTCGATCTCGTGACGTTCGCTCGGTGTAACTTTCTTCTCATCGAGCCAAAGTTCTGTCATAGGGTACATACGGTCAAGTATCCAGCATCGCGTGGGTGAGGAAGCTGGGGTCGGCAGCGGCGTAGCGGGTAACGTGGTCGGGTGCGTGCTTCTGGCACAACCGAGCAGCACCGAACGAATGACACCAAGAATGGCAGCACGACCAGTCATTTCTTATCGAGCCCACCTTTTTGGTCGGTGTTGGACATTTCACTGGCGTGCCAACAATTTCCCATCATTCGTTCGAACACAATGCGCACGAAGACAACTGATTAGACTCGTGATAGAATCCGGTTATGAGAAAGCTGATTTTGTTCATGCATATGTCCCTCGACGGATACGTGGCGGACAAAGGACGGGCGTGGATTACGATGGCGCCGGGCATTTTCGGCAGCGCAGTTCCGGCGTTGATCAAAAGGTCGGACACGCTCTTGCTCGGGCGCATGATCGCCGACGATTTTTTAGACTATTGGCTCAACGCGGAAGCTAAAGAGAGCGGGTTAAGCAAGGGCGAGATCGCCTACGCGAGGTGGGCGACTAGGGCGCACAAAGTCATCATGTCGAAGGTCGATGAAAACCTCAAATGGGAGAACATCGAGCTTCGGGTCGTCAAGAGCGACAAAGACATGGTCCGTGTCGTATCCAGTCTGAAGAAAAGGCGCGGCAAGAACATGATCGTCCACGGCGGCGTGCGGACCGCCCGGAATTTGATCAGGCTAGGCTTGGTCGACGAATACCAGATGGTCGTGCACCCGGTGCTCTTGGGCAAAGGCTACGCGTCGATATTCGAAAGCCTTACCAACCGGCGCGCCCTGAAGCTCGCAAGAGTCGAGGACCTCAAGGCTGGAGTGGTCCTGCTGGTGTACAAGATGGGAAGATGAGGAGATGGTGGAGGCGACCGGAGTTGAACCGGTGTCCGAGAAGACCCCCACGAAGGCATCTACAAGCTTAGCTCAGGCTTTGATCTCGCGGCCGCGTACTCTCCCGAGCAAGATTACCGCGGTCGCATGCCCCGATCAATTTCCCACCTGCGTCGAGGTACCCGCAAACGGTAGCCGTCTTGTTTGACATCCGCGGGCCCGTGCCGGCGCCGTTGCCCCGCGGAAGTAGTAGCCTAAGTTAGGCTGCTAGTGCGTATTCGCTATTCGCGTTTATACGTTGTCCGATCGTTTAAGGAGGGCTCGGAACTCCGCTTGCTTCCTTCGCCTGGGCACAGCCCGTCGAGACCGTGACGCCCCCGCGACATACGTTTCTAGATGAAACGACCGGCTATCGACGCCGGCCAATCTAGTATACCTGATTTCCGGCGCGCCTGCAAGACGCGCCCATCACATGCTTTGCTTGTATTGAGCCAGACGCGGATTGGGCTGCAGCAGCACGAGCGAGTCGTTGTAGTCGAAGTAGACGTCGAAATAGCGCAGGAACTGATAGCCGATCAGACCGTTTTGATCTTCGCCTTGGAAATCGGCGACCGAATCGACGATGTCGTAGACGCGAAAGTCGTCGAGGCTCGCACCAGCCACGAAATGCTTCACGGTCGCCGGCTGCAGCTCGAAAAGCCCTCCGACACCCTCCGCCGTCACGAGCGGATAGTACGTCTTGTTCGCGATGGTATAGCTCAGCGCCGGCAGCTCGGCGGCGTGCTTTTGCGCGAAACCCTGGAAGAGCACGACGAGCGTCGACCCCGTATCGATGATGAAATCGTTCCCACCCGTCTCGCCCAACGACGCGCTCACGACCGGTACCGCATCATCGAGCTTCAGCGGCAACGGATACACCGTGCCCGACGGCGGCACGAACGATTTCGGATCGTACGCATCGACGGTGCCGTCGTAGTAGTCGACCTTTATGACTGCACCCGCGAGAAAATCGTAACCGAGCAGGCCGACGACTTTCGTGTCGCGGTCCTGCTGGTAGTTGAATGGGATCGCGGAGATGCTCACGTCATCGAGCGCGAGATCGCCGATGCGCATCTCGGGCACGATCGTGTTGGCGGCCTCGAACGTTCCGGCGACGGTATGCGTGCTCTCTCCGAAGCGCTTGAGGCCAAGCTGATCCGCGACACCGGCATCGAGCGCGATGCCCGACGTTCCGGAATCGAGCTTGAAGTCGAGACCGCGGCCGTTGACGCTCAGGCGGACGATGATCGAACCGTTCTCGATCCGAGCGGGCAGGCGGACGTGCGTGACGCCGGCCGGGAAATGAAGCGGCGACCGTGTCGGCGGTATCGCAAGTTCGGACGGCGCGACGGGACCGCCGTAAGAAAGCTGCGACGTGCGCCAATCGACGTCGTTCCCGGCGAAGCCGTCGAAGAGATGTTGATGCCATGGGGTCGTCAGGCCGTCGGTGGTGCGGAAATCGTCGTACGTCCAGACGATCCGGTGGCCGAGACGGCTCTCTTCTCTTCGGAAGAGCCTGCCGGTCGCTGTCTCGATGAACAGCCACTCGTGACGGCCCGCGCTCGGGTTCACCTCGACGACGTACGCGTGCTCGGGAGTAGCGACTTCACCGAGCAGGCGAACCGAGCCGAGGTTCTCGCCCTTGATCGCCCGGCTCAACGCCTGATCGCTTCGCGCTTCTTCTCCATGCACGCCGCTGACCGACCGCGTGTAACCGTTTTCGTTTTGACGCCATTGCTGCCCATGATACGTACCGCTCGCCGTCGTCGTCGGACCAAGCCGAGTCGTTTCGATGAAATCGTCGCCAGAGTCGAGCTCGGTATACGTCCCCGATTCGCCGTACGCGGTGATCGCATCGACTTCACGCGATGTCGTAGTCCCCTTCGGAAGCGAGCCAGAGCTCGCGTCGTACAAGGCAAGCACCTGCGTCAGCGTCGCTTTTGTGGGAACGATGCCGGCGGGTGGCTGCGCGCTGGGATCCGCGGTGGCGGCCGGAGCCGGCGGTGCGTCCGCGAATGCCCTCACCGGTCCGGACGCGAACGCGATCGAAACGCAGGTTGCGATCGCGAGACGTCCGAGCGCGCTCCAACCGTTCATTGCTTCATCTCGTTGAGCAGAATCGAATTCGGTTGTAGGAAGATCGTCGAATCAGCGTAGTCGAAATAGACGTCGAAGAACTGCAGTATCGGATAACCCACGAGACCATCGATGTCCTCGCCGACGAAGTTCGCGGCTTGCGTAAGCCGTACGTCCTGGAAGCCCTCTTCACCGATGAAAAAATCCCGCGCCTGGATGGGCTGAAGGAAAAAAAATCCGCCAACTCCTTGCGCAACCTCCTTCGGATAGTACACCTTCCTGCCGTCCGCGTAACCAATTTGCGCGATATCGTTGCTGTGCTGCTTGGCGAAATCGTCGAAAATGATGAACGATTGCGCGCCGGTGTCGATGACGAAGTTGCCGGGGTCTCCACTTCCGAGCTGAGCATCGATCATCGGGATTTGATCGTCTAGCTTGATCGGTAGTTTTTCGATCGGTCCGGCCGGCGCCTTGAACGATGCCGCGTCGAACGCGTCGACCGTGTCGTTGACGTAGTCTACCTTCACGACCGCGCCGGCAAAGAAATCATAGCCGAGCAGCCCGACGACCTTGTGCTCCGAGTCGGGATTGTAAAAGAACGGGAGACATTGAACGACGACGTTGTGCATCGACAGCGGCCCGATCTGGATCTCGGACACGATGGCGCTCGACACTTCATGCGATGTCGACTGCTCGTCGCTTTGAGTATCGAATTTCTCCAGCCCGAGCTGGCTCGCGACATCGGCGTCGATGACGACGCCGCTCGCGCCGGAATCGAGCTGGAGATCGAGGCCCCGACCGCCGATCGTCACGTGCACGATGATCGCGCCGTCTTCAAACATCGCCGGAAGTCGGATGTCGCCTGCGGCGGCCGGGAACGTGAGCGGCCCTCGGCTCGGCGGGATCGCGAGTTCGCCCGGCGTGAGCCGCGCTGCGTCGTCGAGACTCGTGGTCTTCCAATCGAAAGCATCTTCAGGCGACCCGTCCGCGTAGGTCTCGTGCCAAGGTTCGACAACGCCGTCCGTCGTGCGGAAGTCGTCGTACGTGTACGTCTCGCGCGTGCCGTCACCTGAGTCTTCCTTGCGTACGAGCCTACCGCTCGCCCTGTCGATGAACAGCCACTCGAGCAAGCCGCCCTGCGGGTGGACTTCCATCACGTACGCTTCGACCGGCTTCGCGACTTCACCGAGGAGGCGCACCGAATCCGCGGGGGTGCCCTTTAACGCGTCGGCAAGGGCTCTGGCGCTCAACATCGATTCGTCGTGGATGCCGCTTACGATACGAGTGTAGCCGTTCTCGTTGTGGCTCCAGCGGACGCCGTGGAACGACCCGAATGAAGCCGAGGTCCGCCCCAACCGGAACGTCGTGACGAAGTCGTTGCCAGAGCGCACGATCGTCTCGGTGCCGCTATCGCTTTGTCCAGATACCGCATCGACTTCGCGCGACACAGCGATCGGCTTGACGACGTTCCCGGCACTTGCTCGATAAAGCGCGAGCACCTCAGCAACAGTCTTTGTCGTAGGAACGAGTCCGGCGGGCGGCAGCGTGCTTGGATCGGGCGTCGCCGTGGATGTGGTCGAGGGTGCATCTGCCAGCAATGATCCGACGGTGCCGCCTGCGAGAGCCGGCGCCGAATAGACCGCCCCCGCTACGAGCGCTGCGCTAGACCAAGAAGCAATCGTATTTCTGATCGTCACTGCTTGTCACTGAGAAGAGAGCACGCGCAAGACGAGCAGTTTGTTCGGCTGGAGGATCAGCATCGAGTCACGGTAATCGAAGTAGACGTCGAAATACTTGAGCAACGTATGGCCGATCAGGCCATCTAAGTCCTCATCTTTGAAATCCGATTGCGCGCGGACGGCGTCGAGGACGGTGAAATCGTTGAAACCGACCGTCGCGAATCTGAACGTCGATGCCTGAAGGGGCATGAGCGAGACTTCGCCGCCGACGCCTTGCGAGGTGACGATCGGATAGAAGGTACGGCTGCCCTCCGAGTATCCGAAATCGAGCAGATTGTTCGAATTCTCGGAGACGAACGACGGGAAGACGAGCACGGCGAACGACCCGGTATCGACGATGAACTGCCCCATCGCGCCGCCGCCGACTTGCGCCGATGCGACGGGGACGTCGTCGTCGAGCCTGATCGGGACTTGGAACGTCTGACCTGGCGGCACGTGGAACGCCGAATAGTCGTACGCGTCGACGGTTTGATTGAGGTAATCCACTTTGACGACCGCGCCTGCGAGGAAGTCGTAGCCGAGCAGCCCGACGATCTTCGTGTGCTCGTCCCAATTCGATGCGAACGGCAGGCAGTGCACGCTGACGTTCGACATCGTGAGCTGTCCGATCTGGATCTGCGGAACGATCGCATCGGATGCCTGGAAATCGCCCGCGACCGCTTGCGTCCGCTGGCCGAACGTCTGAAGTCCGAGCTGGCGCGCGACGTCCGCGTCGATGACGATGTTGCTCGCGCCCGAGTCGAGCTGGAAGTCGAGACCGCGCCCGTTGATCGTCAGCCTGACGATGATGACGCCGTACTCGATGCGCGCGGGCAGCCGGACTTCGGTGACGCCCGCCGGGAAATGGAGCGGCGAGCGTGACTGCGGTATCGCGACGTCCGCCGGTGACACGGCGGCACCTAACTGGAGGCTCGTCGTCGTCGTATCGACATCGTTGCCGACGAAGCCGTCGGAGAAGTGCTCGTGCCACGACTCGGTCGTACCGTCAGTCGTACGGAAATCGTCGTACGTCCAAATGAGCCGATGCCCGGTGCGCGACGCTTCGCGCCGCACGAGGCGCCCCGACGTCGTGTCGAAGAACAGCCACTCGTGCCGGCCGCCTTTCGGATCGACCTCGACGACGTACGCGGTCACCGGCGTCGTCACCGTGCCGAGCAGCCGAACGGTGTCGACGTTCTCGCCGTGCTCGGCCTTCGAAAGCGCGCCCGAACTGAGCTCCTCTTCGGGATGCATATCGGTCAGCGCATTCGTGTAGCCGTTTTCGTTCTGCTCCCAGCGTTTGCCGTGGTTGCTGCCGCTCGACGTCGTCGATGGCCCGAGCTGCGTCGTCTCGACGTAGTCGTCGCCGGAGCGCGCGTACGACTCGGTTCCGCTTTCTCCATACGCGGAAATCGCGTCGACCTCGCGCATCGTCGAAACCGGTTTAGCCGGTTTCCCTTCGCTCGACCTATACGCGCGCAACACTTGCGCGAGCGACACTTTCGTCGGCGTGATCCCTGATGGCGGCTGATCGCTCGGGTCCGGCGTCGATGAGCTCGCCGCGGCGATCGCCGCATCCGCGCCCGACGTCGAAGCGGGTGTCGCGGTCGGCGACACGGCCGGGGCGGGAGACGGCGTTGTCGACGCCTCGCGTGCGCTCGCCGCAGTGCCGAGCACGAGCGCGAGCGCGGAAACCAAAACTACCACGCACGTAGTGCGAGCCATGCCCGGTGATTCGGCGAGCTGCGGAGCCCATCCTCACGAACGCCGCCTGGCCCAAGATTAAAAAGAGCGGCCGGCCATGCTCGGGCCGACCGCTCTACGCGCCGGGCTATTGCCCGGCGTCTCCACCCGCTGCCTACATCGAGTCCTTGACCATCACCATCGCGAACGGCTTCGAACCCGAGAGCTGAACGACGCAGTCGGTTTTCGCCATAGCGAAGTGCTTGATACCCGCCGGTATGACGACGAACGATCCTGCCGGCAGATCCATGAGTTTGCTCTCATCGAATTTGTCGCCGATGGCTGCGGCGAACGTGCCCGAGATCACCGTCACCATCTCGGTGTCGTTATGGTAGTGGACCGGGAACTTGGCGCCGGCGGGCGCCTTGAGGCGCACCGTCCACGGCCCATCCTTCGTCGGATCGCCCGACATCCACGCGACGGTCAAGCCCTTGAACTCGCCGGTCCCGGCTTCCCACTTGACGGTCGACGGGGTGAATATCACCGGTTTCATGCCGCTCGACATCATCGAGTCGTCGGCACGCGCGCCGGCGGCGATCGTCGCCAGCGATGCCGCTAACGCGGCGAACGCGATTGCGTATGTCCTCCTCACGATTGTCCTCCCTGCGGCCGCGCCGCGTCCTTGCGATCCTCTCCAAGGATGAGCGAGAGTATCCACGAGATGATCGTCATAACTATCGAGGCCAAGAACGCGGACCAGAAGCTGGGGATCACCCAGCCGGGC
Organism: Candidatus Eremiobacteraceae bacterium; assembly: GCA_035710745.1. Lineage (NCBI taxonomy): Bacteria > Bacillati > Vulcanimicrobiota > Vulcanimicrobiia > Candidatus Eremiobacterales > Candidatus Eremiobacteraceae > Candidatus Eremiobacteraceae bacterium. The sequence continues at coordinate 53,967 of DASTCX010000019.1, forward strand.
ACGAGCTTCAGCCCGAAATAGAATATGAGCGCGTTGATCACGAGGGTGAAAAGACCGAGCGTGAGCACTTCCAGCGGGCAGCTGACGACGATCAGGATCGGCTTGATGATCGCGTTGACGATACCGAGCACGACCGCGCCGATGAGCAACGACTGGACGTCGCCCGCGTGGACGCCGGCGATATGCAGATACGAGATCACTGCAAGCGCAACGGCATTGATCAGAAGGCGGATTATGAACTTCATGGCGCGGACGTTCAGCCCCGTGCTGAGCGCTCCTCCTCACCGGCGAGCGCAGCGGCAATCGAACGCGCGAGCGATTCCGTGATGCCGGGGACCGCCTGCAGCTCCTCGACCGATGCGCGGCGCACGGCCGCCGCCGAACCGAAGCGCTCGATGAGCGCCTTCTTGCGAGCCGGTCCGACGCCCGCGAGCCCATCGAGCGCCGACGTCACCTGACGTTTGCCGCGGACGCGCCGATGGTACGTGACCGCGAAGCGGTGCGCTTCGTCGCGTATCCGCTGGACGAGATGGAGCGCGGGAGAGTTGCGCGGCAAGAGCACGGGGACAGGCTCGTCGGGCAGATAGATCTCCTCGAACTGCTTCGCGAGCGCCGCGACCGGCATCGCGACGAGGTCGAGTTCCCTGAGCACCTCGAGGGCCGCTGAGAGTTGGCCGCGTCCGCCATCGATGAGCAACAGGTGCGGACGACGTGCGAACTTCTTGTCCTTGCCGAGCGTCGTGTCGTCGTCGACACCGGGCCGCAGATAGCGCAGGCGACGGCGGAGCATCTGCCCCATGTTCGCGAAATCGTCGTTCTTCTCGCTGCCCTGGATCTTGAAACGACGGTATTCCGACTTGCGCGGTTTGCCGTCCTCGAACACGACCATCGAGCCGACGACATCTTTGCCTTGGATATGCGAGATGTCGTAGCACTCGATGCGTTGCGGCAAGCCGGGGAGGTCGAGCGCGCCGGCCAACTCGTCGAGCGCGGCGGTCGCGCGTTCGGCGGCGACGGCCGTCGTCGCGAGGTGGTTCGCGAGATGCTGCTCCGCGTTTCGCCGCACTTTCTTCATGTAGTCGGCGCGGCGCCCACGCTCGGGGCAGAGTATACGGACGCGATTGCCGCGGATCGCCGAAAGCGCGCGCTCGACCTCCTCGCGATCTTCGATGCGGACGTCGATCATGATCTCTTTGGCGACCATCGGCGCGCGCGCGTAGAACTGCTTGACGAATTCCGAGGCGATCTCGTCGGGGCGACGGCCTTCGGTCCCCTCGACGATGAAGTCGTCTTGGCCGACGAGCTTGCCGTCGCGGACGTTGAAGACTTCGAGGCACGACAACCCCTGGCCGTGCGCACCTGAGATGAGATCCATGTCGATCTTGCTGCCCCAGACGACCTCTTGCTTCTCGAGGACGCGCCGCAGATCGGCGATGCGGTCGCGCAGCCGGCCAGCCTGTTCGAATGCGAAGTGCTCGGCCGCGTCCACCATCTCGCGCTCGAGCCGGTCGACGAGCACGCCCTGTTTGCCCGAGAGGAAGAGGACGACGTCGGCGACGATCGCGTCGTAGTCTTCTTTCGTCTGGAAGAACGCGCACGGCGCGAGGCAGCGCTTGATGTGGTACTGCAGACACGGGCGATGGTACTTCTCGCCGATGTCGGTATACTTGCACGTCCGAAGCGGAAAGACGCGGCGGATGACGTCGATCATATCGCGCAGCCGCGCCGCATTCGTGTATGGGCCGAAGTAGCGGCCGCCGTCCTCGATGATCTTACGCGTGAATATGACGCGCGGAAACGGCTCGTTGAACGTCACCTTGAGGAACGGGTACTTCTTGTCGTCCTTGAGGCGGATGTTGTAGTACGGCTGGTGCTGCTTGATGAGATTGCATTCGAGAAGCAGCGCCTCGGCTTCGTTGCGGACGATGATCGTGCGCACGTCCGCGACACGCTCGACCATCGCATCGGTGAACGCCTGCGACACCCGGCCGGCTTGGAAATACGAGCGGACGCGCGAGCGTAGGTCGATCGCCTTGCCGACGTACAGCACGTGGCCGCCCGCATCGAGCATCTGATAGATGCCGGGTTCCGTCGGGAGATGATCGAGCGTCTCTTTGAGGCGCGACTTGGCAGGCTCGCCGTCCATCGGAGATCCTTACGCTTTTGCGGCCTGCTTCTCCGCGCGGAAGTGCGACCAGATCCAGATGCCGATCGCGATGATGACGAGGATGACGAGCAGCACGGAGAATCGGCGGATGAACGGATCGAGTTCCGCCCAGTTCTTGCCGAGCACGAAGCCGAGCGAGGCGAACGCGGTGCACCAAATGAGCGATCCGGCTGCGGTGAATCCGGCGAAGACCGCGACGTGCATGCGCGTGACGCCCGCCGGCAATGACGCGAACGCACGGATGCCCGGCAACAGACGACAGATGAGCACCGCCCGCGAGCCGAACTTGTTGGACCAGCGTTCGATGCGTTCGAGGTCGGAGGGGCGGACGAAGACGAGCTTGCCGAAGCGCTCGAGGAGCGGCCGCCCGCCGTAGTAGCCGATCGCATAGGCGACGAGCGCGCCGGCGATGTCGCCCAACGTGCCGGCGGCGATGACCGCCCAGAGCTCGAGCTTTTGCCCTTGCGCGAGATAACCGCCGAACGACATCATGACCTCGCTCGGCAGCGGCACGAAACCCGTCGCCTGCAAACCCATGCCGCCGAAGATGCCAGCGTAACCGAGCTTGGCGATGAGATCGACGACCCAAGTAGTGACTTCGTGGAGCATCAAGACGCCGCTGGGGCCCGCTCCGCTTCTGCGGGCGAGGCGATAGACGACAGCGATGCGAGCACGCGAGCGCCGACGCCGCCGCCATCTTCTATGATCGCGTCGAGCAGATCGATCGGCGTGACGAACCCGTCAGCTTTCTTCGCCGCCGCAAGTTCGAAGACGCGTTTCACACGCGGCGTGACGATAACGCCTTCCCACGGATGATCGGAGGCGGGCTCCATGCTCGCGCGGCACGCCCACTTCACTTGCCACGGTTCGACGCCGTCGCGTCGGAAGCGTTCGCCGACATCGGGCGGCGTCATGATCGCCATGGACAGCAGCAGATGCTCGGTGCCGAGGTAGTAGTGGCTCGCGTTGCGGCACTCTTGTTCGGCGAGCGTGACGACCGCTCGGGCCGCCGGATCGAAGCGCGAGAACATCATCTGCCTTGCATCGTCGAAACGGCGGCCACCGGTCGAGATGAATCTCGACCGCTCCCAGCCGCCATAATCGGAATCTCGGGGCGACAGGACTTGAACCTGCGAACCTCTCGGTCCCGAACCGAGCGCTCTACCAAGCTGAGCTACGCCCCGATCAAGAACATCGAACTGACTGACCGATTTTGATTCTGCCGTCATCATATGCCCTCCTTGCCGTGCCCGCTCGCGGAGGGGAGTCGCCGATAGGCGCCACGAACAGGCCGTATCGCGCTGGGCTTGCAACGCGCGAATTGACCGGAGTCTTCCAACATGCGCTACCTCATCGTCGGCTGCGGCCGCGTCGGATCGACGCTGGCGAGACGCCTCATGCGCGCCGGTCATGAGATCACGGTCGTCGACGAAAATCCGGCGGCGTTCCGGCGCCTCGGCCGCAACTTCAACGGCCAGCAAGTCCTCGGCACCGGGATCGACGTCGACGTGCTGACGCGCGCCGGCGCCGCGAACGCCGACGGTTTCGCCGCTGTCACGCAAGGCGACAACCGCAACATCATGGCCGCGCTCATCGCGCAGCAGCATTTCAAGATCAAGAAGGTCGTCGCGCGCATCTACGACCCCGAGCGGTCGCAGATGTACCGCGACTTCGGGATCTCGACGATCTGCCCGACGACCGTCGGCGCGAAGCTCATGGCGAACGCGCTCATCGAGCAGACGTATCGCGTGCTTCCGTTCGAGCGTAAGGACATCGAAGTCATCGAGTTCGTCGTCACCGCGTCGCTCAACGGCAAGACGGTGAAGGACGTGACGATCGAGGGCAAGACCCAGGTGTGCGTCGTCGTCCGCCGTGACGCGAGCGTCGTGCCGAAAGCGGACCTGAAGCTCGAGACGGGTGACCGCGTCGTCACCGTCGTCGCGCCCGACTACCTCGACGAGTATCGCAAGCTCGTCGATACGAACCTCGCAAAGGCGGGCTAAGTGTTCATCGTTGTCGTCGGCGGCGGAAAGCTCGGCACGTATCTCGCGAAGACGCTCCTCGAGGAGCGCCACGAGGTCATCGTCGTCGAGAAAGACGAGCGCAAAGCGGCGCGGCTGTGCCAAGCGCTCGAGCTTGAGATCGCGCAGGTCGGCGACGGCTGCGATCCGCTCGTGCTCGAAGATGCCGGCGTCGCGCGGGCCGACGTCGTCGTTGCCGACACCGGCGACGACGAAGACAATCTCGTCATCTGCCTCGTCACGAAGAAGAAATTCCCGAAGCCGCGCACGATCGCGCGGGTCAACAATCCGAAGAACAAGCGCATCTTCGAGGAGCTCGGCATCGACTCGGTCATCAGCAGCACCGAAGTCGTCATGAAGATGATCCAGCAAGAGGTCAACGTGCGCGAGGTCGCCCCGCTCATGGCGTTCAAGGGCGGCAACCTCGAACTCGTACGGCTGTCCGTGCCCGAGGGCTCGCCGGCGAATCGCAAGCGCTTGTCGGATCTCAAGCTGCCGCGCCACTGCGTCATCGTCGCGCTCGAGCGCGCCGGCGAAGTGACCGTCCCCGGCGGCGACACGACCGTCGAGTCCGGCGACGTCATGCTCATCATCACCGAACCCGGCGCGACGCCCGAACTCAAGACCCAACTCGTCGGCGCCGGCACCCGCTAAGCCAAAAAAATAGCTCAGGGAGCGGTCGAGATTCATCTCGACCGCCGCGACCTTGCCTTTTAGAAAATGTAGTAGGCCGAGCGAAGCTCGGCTCGATAAAAAATGTAGCGGTCGAGCTTTAGCTCGACCGCCGCGACCTATCGGGAGTCGAGACCTGGCGGCAGAGTCCGCGCGGTTTCCAGTCGAGCGCGACGGACGAGAACGGTTTGGAAGCGTCTTGCAGCACGGAGGCAAATCCGAAGCGGTTCTTCGACCCGATCGCGGTGAGCTTCATCGGCACGCCCGCGCGCACGATGATCGCCTGACCCCCCGCGCTTTGCGTCTGAACGCCGGCCGGCGTCTCGACGCACGTCTCTCCTGTCACTGTATAGAACGCTTCGACGCCCGGGTGCCGATGGACGCGCGTGGCCATGCCTGGCGTGAAGTCACCCTCGACATACTCGACCGCATATCGTTTGGCCGAGACGAGCGGCAACGCGCCGATCCGCGCGACTCTGCGTCCGGCGCCGGCATGCCATCCGCCGCCTGCGATCGTGAACAGCCAGGCAGCGCCGTGCGAATCGAACACCACGCCATGCGGGCCTCGGGCGGCGATCGCCGCACTGGTTGACGGGAACTCATCGATGTACCAATATGCCGGCGCGCGAAGCTGCGACCCGAGATCCACTCGGCCGACGACGATGCAACCAACGCGGGGCGCACCGGGCGCGAGCGGCGCGCACGGCCGAACCTCGACCTGCGTCGGCCCATGAGGCGCGGTCGCGTGACCTGCCGGCGTCATCTGACCTGTCAGGAAAATCGCCACTAGCAGAGCGATGACGGTCATCGGAAAATGCTTCACCCGAAGCCGCGGGTGAAGTTGCCGATGCGAAGCTTCGGGAATTCGCGAGCGAGCCAACCGATCCAGTTGCGCATCCCGATCGGCTTCTTCCTCGGTCGGCCGACGGCAGCAAAGTAAACGGCGGGGTCGACATTGAGCGTCCGCGTCTGGACCATCGAAATCGGATACGCTCGCAGCATGTTCGCGAAGGCTTCCATCTCGTCGGGATCGTCCGTGACGCCTGGATGCGTCAACAGATTCAGCGATATCGACGCATCGTGATCGCCTCCGACGCGCATGCTCTCCGCGACGTCCGCCAGCGAGTATCCCTTAGGGCGATAGTATGCGGCGTAAACATCGGGTCGCGCGCTGTTGAGGCTGACGCGAACGGATGTAAGGCCCGCATAGAGGAGCTGCTCGAGCGCGCGTGGCCTACTCGCGTTCGTATTGATGTGGATCGTCCCCGCCGATGTCGACGCACGGATGCCCTTGATCGCTCGCGCGACGAGCGGTGCGGCGAGGAGCGGCTCGCCCTCACAGCCTTGGCCGAACGACACGATGCCGTCCGGCGCGGCGGTCAAATGCGCGACGGCGACTGCGACGATTTCGTCGACGGTCGGTGCGACTCGAACGCGCGTCTGCGCGCTTTGAATGCGGGCGTCCGGCTCTTGTTCAGAGATACAGCCGATGCACTTCGCGTTGCACGCCGGCGAGACGGGGATCGCGGCCTCTCCCGATCGCAGAAAGACATTTTGAGCGGTAAAGCAGCCGTATTCGGTCGCGCACAGCGCAAGCTGGCGGATCAGCCCACTCGTCGGGAACTCGCGACGCCGCGCCTCGATTCCAGCCCGGACGATGTCGGTCGCATGCGCCTCGGGGCTCCAGGTCTCGAGCGCATCGGTCCGCGTAGCGCCTACGCAGATGTGCCGGCCGTCCCATGCCACCGCAGCGTAGCCATATAAAGGAAGCGGCGGTGCGCCGGCGCGCTCGACGTAGGCTGGCAAGAGCGTCCGTGTATATCCTAATGGAAGGGCAGCGGCGACCGCATCGACTTCGGACCCGTCTATCTCGCCGACGACGCTGCGTCGGGAAGCGTTGAAACCGACGACCGATCGTCCGGGGAGCGTCAGCAGCAGCGACCCTTCGGGCAGGGGGATGAAATCGCGCTGGTGCGCGGGCGCGATCAGGCCGTCATCAGCGCCGGCGCGCAGTGCGGGCAGGTCGAGGACGGTACCGTCGGAACGAGCGAAAAGCGGATTCATGAACTCTGCCGAGCTTCGCTCGGCATACCACATTATCTTACGGCATCTTACGGCGAGACGGCGACGACTTCGTCGGCGACGTCGATCGTCGTGTCGAAGACGAGTTCGGCGCCGCCGGTGAGGAACGCGTTTTCACCCGCGCCCGCCCACTCGACCGTCACGTCGCCGCCGAGCATCGTGACCCGAACCGGCGACTCTGCGCGGCCGAGTTCGATCGCCGCGATCGCGACGGCACACGCGCCCGTACCGCACGCCTGGGTCTCACCGACACCACGTTCGTAGACGCGCATCGCTAGCGGACCGCCGGAGAATATGCGCGCGATCTCGACATTGACGCCGTCGGGATACGTGCCGTCGGCGGCGATCGCATCCGCGGCCGAGGCGAGGTCGACCGGCATCAAGTCGACGTCGACGAAGACGACGCAGTGCGGATTGCCCATCGAGACGTCGACGCGATCGCCCGCGATGCCGACGGTTCTCACCTTGCCGTACTCCCTGATCTCGCCCGGCACGCCCATGTCGACGCGCACGGAAAACTGCGAGCTGCCGGCGATCTCTGTTCGTACCGTGCCCGACACGGTTTCTATCTTGAGACGAGTAGGCGCCGTCGGTGTCCTGTCGTGCATGTAACGCGCGACGCAGCGCACGCCGTTGCCGCACATCTCCGCCTGCGAGCCGTCGGCGTTGTAGATACGCATCTTGAGGTCTGCGCCCATATTCGACGCTCGCTCGAGGACGAGCAGACCGTCGGCGCCGATGCCGACGTGGCGATCACACAGCGTCTGCGCGAGGTCTGGATAGGGAAGCTCGCTGCCGGCCCTGCGGTCGAGCAACACGAAATCGTTGCCTGTTCCTTGGCACTTGGTGATCGAGATCCGGGCCATGCGAAAAAGCGCGCTAGGATGCGGACGTGCGCGCGATTCCCTCTGCGGCAGGCGCCGCTTGATCGCCGTTGGACGCCGCCACCGGCGCAGGACGCGATGCCGAAAGATCGTGACCCGTGAATTGCACTGGCGTCTGCGGCGACACGGTCGACACTGCGTGCTTGTAGACGAGGTGCGGCTTGTTATCGTATTCGAGGATGATCGTGAAGCTGTCGAACCCGCGGACGTGACCTCGCAACTGGTAGCCGTTGCGGAGGTAGATCGTCACCGGCGCGTTCTCTCTCTTCATCGCCTGCAAATACGCGTCTTGCAGCGGCAGATTGTTCTTCACGCCTTATTGACTCCGATGTTCTCTCTATGTCGCGCGCTCCGGCGCTCGGTGCCGTGGCTTCACGTACGCGACGTGGTTTCCCTTGCAATACTAACGATAGCATCGGCCGCAGCGCGTTCGTCCGACGCGTCGACGCGCGGTGCCGCATCCATGCGACGGAACCACGTACGTTGGCGCTTCGCGTAGCGAAGCGTGCGATTGATGGTCGACGCGATCGCTTCCGCGCGCGTCATCTCGCCCCGAGACCAAGCGAGCGCCTCAGCGTATCCGAGACCGGTGAGCGCAGGCGCCTGGGGACAGCGCCCCGACACCGCAAGCGCCTCATCGACGATCCCTTTTTCGAACATCCCTCGTGCACGAGCGGCGATTCGCTCAGCGAGCACCGCACTATCGAGGTCGAGGACGACGATATCGAGCCGCCGCGTCGCCAGCGGCGCAGAGTTCGGATGCGATGGTTCGCCAGCCCGGCTCGCTAGGACGCTTTCGATCGCGCGCAGCGTGCGGTATCGATCGTTCGATGGTACGCGCTTGGCGTCGTCCGGTCCGATGACGCCAAGCCACTCGTACAGCGTTGCGTGTTCGTGCACCGACGCTTCGACCCGAACGCGCGTGCGAACGACCTCATCTGCCGCGCGGCGATCCATCGGCATGCTTCCGCCGAGCGCCTCGATGTAAAGGCCCGTGCCGCCCACGACGATCGGTAGTCGCCCGCGCTCATCGATCGCGCCCATGACCGCGTTCGCATCTCGAACGAATGCCCCCGCGCTGTAGCGTTCGCACGGATCGACGAATTGGAAAAGATGGTGCGGCACGGACGCGAGCGCCTCGCGAGATGGTACACCGGTGCCGACGGTCAGGCCGCGGTAGATCTGACGCGAATCCGCGTTGACGATCTCGCCGTCGAGCGCCCGCGCGACCTCTAGCGCGATCGCGGACTTGCCCGCCGCGGTCGGCCCGCAGATCGCGAGTGCGCGCGGCTGTGAAGAGGCGTTCACACGCGCTTGAACGCTTTGGCGAGCGCGAGGCGATCCAGCCGCAGCATCGTCGGCCGGCCATGCGGGCAGCTGTGCGGCTCGCGGCACCGGACGAGCCGCTCGTACAGCGATGCTTGCTCCTGCGGCGAAAGCGCTTCGCCCGCTCTTACGACCGAGTGGCACGCGATGGTCGCGAGCACGCGATTGCGATGCGCGACGCCTTCGCGCGGCGCATCGTCGGCGCCGAGATCGTCGAGCAACCCGTCGAGGTCGAAGCGGCGTTTCTCGTAACCGGCGGGCAGCGACGCGATGCGATAGGCGCCGTCGCCGAACGGCTCGACGACGACGCCCGCCGCCGCAAGTTCTTCCTCGGCATCGTGAAGCACCGCCGCGCGTGCCGGCGTCAGTTCGATGACTGACGGGAAAAGCAGCGGCGCCGCCGTGTCCGTCGCGCCCGCGCCGTCGACGATCGCTTCGTATGCGATGCGCTCGTGCGCCGCGTGCTGGTCGATGACGATCATCTCGCCGTCGTTCGCGGCGACGATGAACGTGCGCTCGATCTGCCCCAGCATCCGGACGCCGTTCCCCGTGCGTGACGGTGCGAACGAGAGTTGCGCTTCGACGGCGTCGAACGACTCGCCGAGCTTCGATCGGCCTACTACATTTTCGGTTACCCCGCTGTCCAGTGGCATAGAGCTCACCGCGAAGGACCGCACCGTTTCGGTCGCACGCAAGGTTCGTGCGACGGCGCGCCGCACCGCATCGAACACCGCCGCCTGGTTGGCGAAGCGCACTTCGACCTTCGTCGGATGGACGTTGACGTCGACCTCGCCGGGCGGCAACCGGACGCCGAGCGCGCCGTACGGGTAGCGGCCGGTCATGCCGAACGATCCGTAGCCCGCGAGCCACGCCGATGAGAGCGCCGCGCTCCTCACCAGGCGGCCGTTCACGAAGAACACTTGACCGTTGCGATTCGAGCGGTCGCGGCCGGGTGCGGAAATGTGGCCGCTGACGAGCTCGATGCCGTGCGCATCTTCTTCTACTTTGACGAGTGCGCCGCGAGCGCCGCGACCGAAGACGACCTCGAGGCGATCGACAGGATCATCGACGGCTTGCAGCGTCCAGACATCGCGCCCATCGCTTTTGAGCGCGAACGCGACGCGCGGATGACCGAGCGATAGCTGGCCGAGCAGCGAGGCGATGCGTGCGAACTCGGCGCGTCCGCTTTTCAAGAACTCGCGGCGCGCGGGCGTCAGGGCGAAGAGATCTCGGACGACGACCTTCGTTCCGGGCGGCGCCGCTATCTGCGTCGGGTCACCGAACGTGACGCCACGCGCTTCGATGCGGGCGCCGAAGTCCGATTCGCGCGTCCGCGAGATCAGCTCGACTCGGCCGGCCACGGCGATGCTCGCAAGACCCTCGCCTCGGAAGCCGAGACTCGAGATCGAAAAAAGATCGTCGGCGCTCGTGAGCTTACTCGTAGCGTGCCGCGCAAAGGCAAGCCGTAACTCGCCGGGCGCGATGCCGCCGCCGTCGTCCGTCACCGATATCGACGTGCGTCCGCCGTCGCCGCAGTCGACGACGATCGACGTCGCACCGGCGTCGAGGCTGTTCTCGACGAGTTCTTTGACGACGGAGACTGGCCGCTCGATGACTTCGCCCGCGGCGATCTGGGCGATCGTCGCGTCGTCGAGCGCGCGGATAGAGGGTGACGGCACGGCTGGCGGTTTCGGGGGTGCGAAGCGGAGCGCCCTCGCCTCAAGAATCCCACGGGAGGGGACAACGACGTGTTGACAACCCGAAACGTTTACGCTATTGTACTACTACGTTAGTACGACAGTACAATAGTACTGAAACCGCTAACCGAAAATGAGGAGATCGAAATGGAACCGCGCTTTTTCTACCACACCCCCGGCGACGAACCGCAGCACACGTTCATCGCGCTCCCCATCCAGACCGGCTCGCTGACGTTCGGCGGCTGGGGCCCGAAACTCTAAGCGAAGCGGCGACGAACCACATGCCTTCCATCTTCACCGTCGATCCGCACTCCGGCGTGCCGATCTACCTCCAGCTCATCGAGCAGGTGAAACGATCGGTCGCGCTCGGCGTGCTGACGCCCGGCGAACAGCTCCCGACGGTGAAACAGCTCGCCCTCGAACTGACGATCAACGCGAACACGGTCGGCCGCGTCTACCGCGAGCTCGAACGTGACGGCGTCATCGAGACGAGTCCCGGCCGCGGATCCTTCGTTCGCGACAACGGCGGCGTCGGCCGCGCGACGCGTGCCGCATCGGACGTCGCGGCTGCCGCGCTCGACACCGCGGTGCGCGAAGCGAAGTCGATCGGCATCGGCGCCGACGACGCGATCGCGCTCTTCCGCAAAGCGCTCGCGCGCTGGTATCCCGGCTCGCACGACATGGAGAACAAGTGATGATGAACGAGAGCACGCCGGCGATCTCGATCGATCGCCTGACGAAGCGTTACGGAGACACGCTCGCGGTCGAGAGCCTGTCGCTCGCGATCCCGCAAGGGTCGATCTTCGGACTGCTCGGCACGAACGGCGCCGGCAAGACGACGACCTTCAAGTGCATGCTCGGGCTCGCCCGGCCGAGCGAGGGCTCGATCTCGTTCGAGGGCCGGCCGTTGACGCCGCCGCTCTTCGAGCGGCTCTCGTACGTTCCGGAGAAATCCGCGCTCTACGAGTGGATGACCGGCGCACAGCTGCTCGAGATGCAGCGCCGCTCCTTCCGCCGCTATGACGACAAGCGCGCGAACGAGCTCATGGATCTCTTCGCGCTCGATCGCAAGAAGAAGTTAGGCAAGTTTTCGAAAGGCCAGCAGACCGCGATGGCGCTCGTCCTCGCCTTTTCGATCCACCCCGAGATCCTCGTCCTCGACGAACCAGCTGCCGGGCTCGATCCCGTCCATCAGCGCCACGTGCTCGACCTCATCATCGGTGAGTCGGCGGGCGGCGCGACCGTCATCTTCTCTTCACACCAGATCGGCCAGGTGGAGCGCGCTGCGGAGCGCGTCGCGATCATGCACCGCGGCACGCTTCGCCTGGCCGGGGAGGTCGAGCAGCTGAAAGCCGATCTCAAAGTCGTCGAAGCGACGTTCGATACCGATGCGCCGTCGCTCAACGGTTTATCAGCCGAGCCGTCCGTAGGCCAGATCCAGCGCGCCGGCCGGCTCGTCCGCATCTACGTCAAGGGCAACGGCGATGAGATCGCGCGCAAGATCGGCGACATGCGCCCGCGCAGCGTCCGCATCCTCGATCAGAACCTCGAGGACATCTTCCTCACCACCGTCGGCTCGTCGGGTCCAGCCGCGGCGGCCGACGTCTCCGGCGCGTCAGGACGCTAGCGCCATGCAGTACACGCAGACCCTGCGGATGCTCAACGGCCTCAAGGTGCTCGCGATCGTCTTCGGCGCGCTTTACGTGTTCGTCGTGATCATCGCCGCGTCGAACGGCTTCTTCGCCCACATAGCGCACCCCGACAAGCAGTTCGAGATCCCGCTGCCTGCCCTCTTCGCCTTCGCCGGTTTTGTCACGTGCATCTTTTGCTCGAGCTACGGACGCACGTTGTCCGAGGAGAACGATGGACATCTTCCGGTCGTCTGGACGCGGCCGATGTCGCGCATCCAGACCACGCTGACCATCCTCAAAGTAGACGCCATCGGCATGCTCGCGGCGTTCGCGATGTATATGGTCCTGGCGGCGGTTTTTATCACGACGTTCCAGGTCTGGCACTACGTCACGGTGCCGAGCAACACGCTCGCGCAATTCGGTCGGTTCATCCTCGAGCCTATCGCGTTCTACGCACTCCTTATGGCGGTCACGGCCTCGACCGGATCCGCGGGGCGCGGCCTTATCGGTTGGTTTTGGGTCGGCGCCATCTTCCTCAGCATCCTCGCAGCGAGCCCTATTCCGAATCCGTGGCATGAGATCTTCAACATCGCCGATTTCATCAACCCGCTCGCTTACGGCTCGTATCACTACACCGCCGGCACGACGACGGTGAACGTCAATGGCAGCTCGGCGCTGACGTATGTCGCCGCGCTGTCGCCCGCCACGGACGCGGTCGCCCTCCTCATCCTCTTCGCCGCCGGCTTCGCGCTCGGTCTCGCGCAGTGGCGTCGATTGGAGGCCTGACATGTTCTACGTCGAGTCGCTGCGCGTCACCCGAAGCTCTCTCGTGTGCGCCCTATGGCTGGGCATCGCGCTCGCGATCAACCTCTTGATCGCGAAAGCCGGCCACATGAACGTCGACCAGCCGATGCAATTCTCGCTCGTGGTCGTGTGGGCATTCGCGGGCATCATCACCTCGATCTACGCGTCGATCCTCGGCGGCAGCCTCGCGCGGGAAAATGACGGCCACCTCCCCGTCGCCTGGACGAAGCCGTATTCGCGGCCGGTGCACGCGCTCGCGAAGATGGCGGTCGATCTCGGCGGGATCGCATTCGTATTCGCGCTGACGTGCGCGGTCGTCTTCATCTATCTCGCGGCGATCGGCGTCATGCGCGACATCGTCGTCACGCCCGACACGTGGACTCAGCTGCTTCGCTTCTTCATCGCGCCGGCGGCGTTCTACGGCCTCGTCCAAGCCCTGACTTCGACGCTCGCGCGACGAGCAGGTGCCGTCATCGGGTTCACGTGGGTGGGTCTCATCGGGCTCATCGCCTTGTCGTTCAAGTATTTGCCGCCTCCATTCCACGCGATCGTCGACTTCCTCAACTACGCAAACCCGCTCGTCTACATAGCGTTCGACGTCGACAAGAACGGAACGGTCGTCACGTACGGCACGGCAGCGGCGGCCGCACTCGCCCTCATCGCCATCATCGGAAGCGCGACGGCGATCATCCGCTGGCAGCGATTGGAGGCATGATCATGCGGATCTTCGGCACGCGTTTCCAGCTCTCGCTCGGCGACCTGCGTTTCACGATCGGCCTCTCGGTCGACGCGCAGCAACCCGGCGACGGACAGGATGAGACGTCATGAATATGCTCGTCATGCGGACGGCCGCATTCGCCGTCGGCTCGGCGATCGCAGGCTGCGTCTACGCGACGCAGTCCGCGAGCAGCGCCGCGGTTTCGCCGGCGCCATCGATCGCCGTCTATCCCGGCGCTCACCGGACATCTGGCAATCCGGCCGGCGACGGCGCCGACGTCCAAGTGCACCTGCCTGTCGTGTCGCTCCACATCACAGCGGCGCGGTACGACACTGGCGACGCGCCCGCGCATGTGATCGCCTTCTACAAGAAGTCGCTTGCGTCGTTCGGTCCCGTCAAACTCAGCCATGGTGGTCCCCACACGCACGTACGCGACTTCTCGTGGGACTCGAACCCGGATCAAACGACGCTGCAGGCCGGGGATAACATCGTTGCGGTCAAGCCGCTCAGCCACGGCTCCGAGTTCGCGATCATCCGTATCGAGGCGACGCCGGTGACCGCTTCATCGGGGCAGTGACACGCCCGCACGGCGCCGCTATAATTGTCCTAAACGACTAGGACAATAGGACACCTTTGGTTTCATCACGAAAGGGCAGCGCTATGCTCGCTATGATCCTTGCTTCCTTATTGTTCGCGGCCGACGCGGCATCACCGTCGCCGGCAACGTCAACGCCCGCACCCAGTTCAGTCGCGATACCCGACGGAACGTACACGTACGAATTCCGAGCGGGCGGCGGCACGATCGGCACGTCCGTCATCACGATCGCCCGCGCGAATGGCGGCCTGAAAGCGCACGAAGTCGCTTCCATACAAGTGACGTACACGCTCGACTCGTCGCTCGATCCCGCGACGCTTTCGACGACCGCAGTCCACGCGGTTGTCGGGTCGACGCCGCTCGACGTGGCGTTCGGAAGCACGAGCATCACCGAGACCGCGAAGGGCAAGACGTTCACGCTCCCCGTCGCCGCCGGCGCGAAGGGCAACGTCGTGTTGAGCGGTCCCGTCATGACCGGCTTCTTTCTGGCTGCAGCGCAGGTCCATGCGACCGGTTCGATGGTCTTGACCGGCGTCGACATCGGCGCTGCACAATCATTGCTCATCACTCTCGTCCCGGCGCCCTCGTCTTCACGGCCTGCCAAAATCGGCTCAACCGATATCGGCTACGTCGCGAAAGGCCTGGTAAACGGTGAGGTGACTGTCTGGGCGGATCCGTCAACTCTGGTGCCGGAAGAGATGGACGTGCCGTCTCAGGGTATATCGATCGTGCTCACCAAGAAATCGACCGTGTCGATGGCGACCCAACAAGCGAATCCGGCGGTTCCAACGCCGCTGCCGACCGCCGTGCCGCACTTCACGAGCCGCGATGTCAGTTTCACATCTCGAGACGGAACGAAACTTGCGGGTACCGTCACGGTACCAGATCGCGCGACGGCGGGGATGCCCGCCGTCGTTCTCGTTCACGGCAGCGGGCCAGTCGACCGAAACGAACAAGTCGGGCCGAATCCGATTTTCCTCGAGCTGAGCAACGCGCTGTCGAATAACGGGTTCGTCGTCCTGCGCTACGACAAGCGCGGCATCGGCAAGAGTGGTGGGAACGCGCGGAACGCGACGCGCGACGACCTGCTCGACGACGCACGCGCGGCCCTCGCGTTCGTGGGTCGCTATCACAACGTCGATCCGCATCGCGTTTTCGTCCTCGGGCACAGCGAGGGTGGCGAGCTGGCGCCGTCGCTCGCGGCCGGCGGCGCGCCGCTCCGCGGCATCGCGCTCATGGCCCCGCCTGCGATTCCGCTCGATCAGATCCTCATCCAGCAGACCTCGCGCGGCCTGACGGGAACCGCCAAAGCGCAGGCTATCGCCGACGAGCAAAAGCAGATCGCGATGGTGAAGGCCGGCACCGCGAATCCATACGGCGCCGGCCCGTGGCTGCGCA
Organism: Candidatus Eremiobacteraceae bacterium; assembly: GCA_035710745.1. NCBI lineage: Bacteria > Bacillati > Vulcanimicrobiota > Vulcanimicrobiia > Candidatus Eremiobacterales > Candidatus Eremiobacteraceae > Candidatus Eremiobacteraceae bacterium. The sequence goes on from DASTCX010000019.1 coordinate 69,962, forward strand.
GCTCGTTCGGTATCGATCCGGCGCAGGTCATCAAGAAGGTGCCATGCCCGATTTTGATCTTGCAGGGCGGCAAAGATTTCCAAGTGCTCGCGAAAGATCTGCCGCGGCTCGTCGATGCCGCCAAGTCCGCGCATCGCGATGTCACCGTCCGCGTCTTCCCGAACGACGATCATCTTTTCATCACGGTGCCGACCGGCCATACCGCCGTTCCCGCCGAGTACCTCGCGCCGCATCGCGTCGACCCCGCGATGGTCAGCGCGCTCCTTGCCTGGCTCCACGCGAAGTCCTAGCCTTACATGCTTGAAATGGAGCGGTCGACCTTCATGGTCGACCGCTGACGAGCCAGACAGACCGCGGCGGTCGAGCTAAAGCTCGACCGCTACAGAATCTAAAGTAAGACCGCGGCGGTCGAGCTAAAGGTCGGCCGCTCCATCGGTCGGATTTAACGATTATTTTTGGGCGTCGATGGGGGTCGGCACGCGAAACGCAGCTGAGCCGTTCGTCTTCACCTGGTTGAGCAGACGATTCGCGAGCTTGACGTTGTTGCGGCCGCTCTGCTTCGCTGCGTAGAGCGCATCGTCGGCCGCCTTGACGAGGGCCGGCCGCGATGAGGTGTCTTGCGGATATCCCGCGACGCCGATCGAGACGGTTATCTTCGCTGTCGCGCTGTCGAGTTGGAAGAGCCGGTCCTGCACCGCCTGGCGCAGCCGGCCCGCGACCATCGCCGCTTCCGCTTTGATCGTCTCCGGCATGACGACGGTGAACTCGTCGCCGCCGTAGCGGCAGCAGATGTCGTCCTTGCGGGCGTGCTGCCGGATGACTTCGCCGAGCTGGCGCAAGAGTTCGTCGCCCTGCGGATGACCGTAGGTGTCGTTGACGTGCTTGAAATAGTCGACGTCGAGGATGAGCAGCGCGAGCGATTGCTTCGTCGTCTGCGCGCGGCGATATTCTGCGTCAAGGCGCTCTTGATAGGCACGGTTCGTCAGCAAGCCGGTCATCGAGTCTGTATCGGCGAGCTCGAGCGTCTTGCTGTGCAACCGCGCGTTTTGGATGCCGACGGACGCGAGCCGGATGAGCCGGTCGACGAGCCGCTGCATGTCGAACGTGAAGCCGCCGTAGACGGCCGACGTGAAAAGGACCGATCCGATGGTGACGCCTTCGCTGACGATCGGCACGACCATCGCGCCGCGAACCGCTTTCGGTTTGGGCAAGCTCGCGTCGCGCATTTCTTTTTGGAGATCCGGAACGATGAGCGGCCGCTGCTCGGTGGCCGAATAACCGACGAGCCCGTCCGTGAAACGCAGCTTGCTGCCGCGATAGAAGTCGGCATGCGATCCGGAGATCGCCTCCGCGCAAAGGATCTCTTCGCCGATGCCGTCGTCGTAACGCGCGACGTAGACGACGACGTTCTGCCACGGCACCGACTCGCGGAACTGGCGCAACATATTGAGCAACTGCGTCAAGACTTCGGCCATCGCGAGCTTCGTTCCGAGATCGGAACCCGCATCGAGGACGTGGTTGATCGCGCGGATCTGACGCTCCGCGCTGCGGCGGGCGACGAGCGAGAACGCAGCGGCGAGATACGGCCCGATACCGATGACGAGGCCTTGCGTGATCCCGGCGCCGATCGAGGCCGTACCCGCGACGACGACGCCCACGGTATAGGCCACCGACGCTGCACCGATGAGCGCAGCCGCGCCGCCGATGCCAAGCACGGCGGCATCGAGGCCCGGGAGCATCGCGATCGTGCTCGCGCCCGATTTCCAAGCGACAAGGCCGGTCGCGATGATGTCGAGCGCGATGAGCACGCCGTAGCTGCCAGGACGAAGCGCCGCCTTCTGCTCGACCGAATTCGGCGTAGCCCTCGGTGGCAGCGCGAGAACAACCGTGAAGACCGAATAACCGAGCAGCGCGAAGACGAGCCAATCCGGGATGATGGCGCCGAGGGGAAACGCGACCGTCTGCAAGACCGCGAGCAGTCTGGCTGCGGCGATCGTGAGCGGATACGTGAAGAACCTGCTCGTTTGCTGGATGATGGCCCGCAACGGGTTCATCGGACTCTGGGGGCCCCCACTTCGTCAGATAGTGAGACGCAATTGATGGTCCGGTCCTTCGGCCGTGCGTCGCCGAACGGGCTTGGACCGCAATCGCGGCCTGCTCTCTATCTCATCGGCAATTTCCTGTGCTCGTGCCACGACCTCGGGAGGCAGGCCCGCCATCTTCGCGACCGCGATCCCATACGAACGGCTGCTCGCGCCATGGAGCACGCGATGCGAAAATATCGGCCCTGATTGCTCTTCCGCGACGGCTACGTGAAGGTTTTCGATTAGACCGAAGGCGTCCGACAACCCCACCAGCTCGTGAAAGTGTGTCGCAAATAACACGATGGGCATGGCCTCGGTCAACCCCAGGAGATATTCGGAGACCGCCTGGGCGATAGCAAGGCCGTCGGTCGTGCCCGTTCCGCGTCCCACTTCGTCTATGAGCAACAGACTGCGCACCGTGCAGCGCCGGAGGATGAGCGCCATCTCCGCCATCTCGACGTAGAACGTCGACCTGCCGGCCGCTATATCGTCGCCCGCGCCTATGCGCGTGAACATGCGGTCGACGATGCCGAGTTTCGCGCGCGACGCGGGCACGTACGAACCCATCTGCGCGAGCACGGATACCAACGCCGTCTGCCGCAGGTACGTCGACTTGCCGCCCATATTCGGGCCGGTGATCAGCAAGAATCGCTTGTCCGAATCGGCGCGGCACTCATTCGCGATGAAGTCGACGCCGCCGAACGCCTCGACTATCGGATGGCGAGCAGCGTCGACGTCGATGATCCGCTCGTCGACGACGTCCGGGCGCGAGTAACGCCGCTCCGCGGCGACTTGCGCCAGCGAGCAGTAGACGTCGATCTCGGCGATCGCGCCGGCGGCGGCGAGCAGCGCGGCAGAATCCGCGTCGATCTCCGCGAGCAACGCTTCGAAGGCCTCGCGTTCGAGTTCGACCTGCCGCGCCTTCGCGCCGAGGATCGCCGTCTCGAGCTCCTTGAGGTCGACGTTCGTGAAACGCTCGGCGTTGACGAGGCTTTGGCGGCGCGCGAAATCCGGTGGAACGCTCTCCGATTGCGAACGCGGCAGCTCGAAATAGTAGCCGAACGCCTGCGTGTACTTCACTTTGAGCGATTTGATGCCGGTGCGCGAGCGCGTCGCCGCTTCGAGGGCGAGCAGGCGCTCACGACTCCGCGTTCGCAGCTCGACGACATCCGCCAGCGCCGGTGACCTCTCGGGTCTGATCGCGCCGCCGTCGGACAATGTCGGCGGCGGATCCTCGACGAGCGCCGTTTTCAAAACCCCCGTCAGGCGCGCGAGCACGCCGTGCGCGTCGATCGCGGCGGCGAGCGACGAGAGCCCGTCGTCGCCGACCCGCTCGACCGCGGATCCGATGAGCGCTGCCGCCTCGAGCGAGCGGCGTAGAGTAGCCACGTCACGCGGGCCAGCTCGCCGCGCACCGATCTTTTGGACGATCCGCTCGATGTCGCCGATGAGCGCAAGCGATTCTTGGAGCTCGACACGCGGAGAAGCCCGCCTGACGAGCGATTCGACGCGATCGAGCCGGCGACGGATTTCCGCGACGTCGACGAGCGGCGCGCACACGCGCGATGCGAGCAGCCGGCTGCCCATCGACGTGCGCGTCCGCGCAAGAACGCCGAGCAGCGATGCGCGCGTATCCGAACCTGATCCGGTGACGAGGTCGAGGTGACGTCGCGTCGCAGGATCGATGAGCATCGAACTCGCGGATGACGCCGGTACCGCGCGAGCGCAGATGCCTGCACCGTCGAGCTTGAGCCTCGTCAGGTAACTCTCGAGCAGCCGCAGCGCAGACGCCGCAGCCGGACGCTCGTCGCGCGAGAACGTGCCGAGCGCTGACGGCGCATCGACTGCCGAACCGTTCGTAGCCCCGGCGGGGGCGAGCGCGAAGACCGAAACCCGACAGCTCTCGCCGGCGAGCGGCTCGACGATTTCCGCGGTCGCCGTATCGGCGACGACGATCTCCGACGGGTCGAGCGCGTCGAGCGCAGCCGCGAAATCGTCTTCATCGCCGATGGCCTGGACGGTCGCCGCGCCGGTCGAAACATCAGCGGCCACGATCGCGATCGCGCCGGTATCTTTGAAGACTGCGCACAGGTGGTTGTGTCTATCGGGCGTGAGGAATTGGTCCTCGAGCACCGTGCCGGGCGTCAAGACGCGGACGATCTCGCGCCGGACGAGCCGGTTGGGAACCGGCTGCTCCATCTGCTCCGCGATCGCGATGACGCGGCGTTGGCGGATGAGCCGCGCGAGATACGTGTCGACGCTGTGGTATGGCACGCCCGCCATCGCGACGCGCTTACCTTTGCCCGCTTCCTTCGACGTGAGGATGATATGGAGCGAGCGCGCGAGATCTTCCGCGTCGTCGCCGTATGCTTCGTAGAAATCGCCGACGCGCGATAGCAGGAGCGCTTCGGGGAACTCGGACTTGAGCGCGTTGTACTGCGCGATGAGCGGCGAGTCGGCGCTCACGCGATGACGCCGGACAGACCCCAGTTGTACGCCTGGTCGATCGCGACGTCGACGAACGGCCGGTGTTCGGTGCGCTCATCGCGCGGATAGATGACCGTCACGTTGTGGCCGGTCTTGCCCGCCATCCGCGCCGCATCTTTCTTCGAGGGTCCTTGCGTGAGGACGCGGACCGTGTCGCCGATGAACGACTCGTGGAAGCGCCGCGTCGCTTCGTTCTGCGCCGCGTTCACCGCTTGGAGCCGGCGGATCTTCTCCGCTTGCGGCACCTGCGGCGTCATCGTCGCCGCAGGCGTGCCCGCGCGCGGCGAATACGCGAAGATGAAGGCTTGCTCGAACGTCCCCGCGCTCACCACGTCGAGCGTCTTTTCGAAATCCGCCTCGGTCTCGGTTGGATAACCGACGATGATGTCGGTCGTCAGCGCCCAGCCCGCAAGCCGTTCGCGGAAGTAGGCGACCTTGTCGAGATACTCCTCGATCGTGTAGAGGCGCGCCATTTTCTCGAGCACCGCGTTGCTCCCCGACTGCATCGGCAAATGCATGCGCGGCGCCGCGTTCGGCAGTTCGGCGAGCGCGTCGACGACCGGGCGGTCGAAATCTTTCGGATGCGACGTGAGAAACGTCAGCCTGTCGACCCCTTCGATCGCCTTGAGCCTTCGCAGCAGGCCGGCGAAATCGAGGCCCGATCCGTGCAGATACGAATTGACGTTTTGACCGAGCAGCATGATCTCTTTCGCGCCGGCTTTCACCTCGCGCCGGATCTGCGACTCGATCTCCTCCGGATCGATGCTCTCGAGCGGACCGCGCGTGTACGGCACGATGCAATACGTGCAGAACTTCTCGCAGCCGCGCGTGATGTTGACGAGCGCGCGCAGATGCGCGTACGCCTGGTGCGTATCCTGACCGGGATCGTCTTCGGCCGACGGCATCGTGAAGATCGCCCCGGCGGGCGGCGCGTCCGTCGCGACGCCCCAACCGTCGAGCAGCTGCTTGAACTGCCGATAGTCGCGCGGCCCCAGCAGCGCATCGACCCACGGCGCCTTCGAACGCAGGATCTCGCGGTCTTTCTCCGCCAGGCAGCCGCACACGAGGAGCTTCGACTCGGGGCGGGCTTCCTTGAAGACCTTGAGTTGGCCGAGCCGGCCGTAGACCCGCGTCTCCGCCTTCTCGCGGATCGCACAGGTGTTGAGGATCACGATGTCCGCAAGTGCTGGATCGGCTACGAACGTGCAGCCCATCGACCACGCCTGATGCGCAAGGCCGTTCGAGTCGGCGACGTTCATCTGGCAGCCGAAGGTCTGCATGTAGATCTGCGTCATCGGGGGTGATGCTCGGCCGTCGATGACGTGCCCGCCGGCGCGCCGATGCGCGCGAGCAGCGAGCGCGGCAGATACACCTTGCCGCCGAGGAGCGCCGGCGAGATGCTCATCGTCTCTTGCTTGCCGTTGAACGTGTATGCGCGCGAACCGATCGTGCACTCGACCTCGACGCCGCGGAAGTGGATGATGACGTCGCTGCCGGCGATGGCGATCGCCGCGCCGGGTACGACCGTCTGGACAGGCTCGAGCAAGTCATCCTCGGGTTCGATCGCCGCGGTCGACGGCGGCGCGAACGAGATCGTCGTCGTCACGCCGGGGAAGACGTCGACGACGCGCATCGAGCGCGCGGCCTTCGGATCCGGCGGCTGCAGCGTCACGATGTGGTAGCCTGCGCCGGTCGGGTGCGGCACGATCGGCGTCGTGCCGAGCGGCGCGCCGTCGAGATAGACGTGCGAGCCTTCGGGCGCACCCGCGACGGCGAGCGCGCCTTGACCCTTCGAAGAGTTGTCGCCGGCATTGCGCTGCATGATGACGCTCACCGGCTCGATCCGGCCGACCGAGACGTCGAACGTCGCCGTCTGCGGCTGCCAGCCGGCCGCGGAAAGCGTCACCGAGTGATGACCCGGGAGCACGTCATCGATATAGACGGGCGTCGAGCCGACGTAGACGCCGTCGAGCCAGGCGGATGCATTAGCGGGAAGGCTCGTCAGGTACGCACCGCCGTGCGCCGGAAACGTCGGCGCGGGCGCGGGTTGGGGTGGAGCAGCGCCCGATAAGGCCCATACAAAGGAAAGAACGAGCGACGCGCGCAGCATGCGGCATCGGTTCGATGCCGTCCGACCGCGCCCTGGCGCTGCCGAGGCGGTCAGTGTCGCGGTGTCGAAAACGACGTTCACCGTGACCGCTTCCAAGATCGTCGCCCTCGTTGGCCGTCCCAACGTGGGGAAGTCCGCCCTGTTCAACCGGTTTCTGGGCCGCCGTCTCGCGATCGTCGACGAGATGCCTGGCGTTACGCGCGATCGGCTCTACGCGCCCGTCGAGTGGGCCGGCCGTCGCTTCACCATCGTCGACACGGGTGGCATCGAGACGACGAGCGAGCTCGACCTCATGGCGCAGACGCGCGCCCAGGCCGAACTCGCGATCCGCGAGGCCGACGTTGTCGTCTTCGTCGTCGACGCTCAAGACGGTGTGACCGGCGGCGACGAGGACGTCGCTGCATTGCTGCGCCCTTCCCGAGACAAGGTGCTCCTCGTCGCGAACAAGGTGGAGTCGCCGAACACCGCTGGTGCGATCTATGAGTTCTGCTCGCTCGGCTTCGGCGTGCCGATGAGCGTGTCGGCGATCCACGGTTTGCAGAGCGGCGATCTCCTCGACGCGATCATCGAGAAGCTCGGTCCCGAACCGGCGACGGACGAAACGGAGGACCCCTCGCTCGTCCGGCTGGCGATCGTCGGTCAACCGAACGTCGGCAAGTCGTCGCTCGTCAATGCTCTCGTCGGCGAGCCGCGCGCCGTCGTCGCGAGCGAACCGGGCACGACGCGCGATGCGACTGACACCGAGATCGTGGCAGAAGGCCGCCGCTTCATCATCATAGACACGGCGGGCATCCGCAAGACCGCCAAGACCGGGCCGCCGATCGACTATTACAGCAGCTTACGCGCGGTCGCCGCGATCGGCCGCTGCGACGTGGCGCTCCTCATCGTCGATGCGACCGCCGGGGCGACGTCGCAAGACCGTCGCATCGCCGGGCTTGGCGTCGAGGAAGGCAAAGCGCTTGCGATCCTCGTCAACAAATGGGACCTCGTCGACACGAAGACGTTCGAACGCGAAGAGGTCGAGGCCGCGCTTCGCGTCGAGTTCCCGTTCGCGCCGTACGCTCCGATCCTGTTCGGCTCGGCGCTCACGAAGAAGGGCGTTCACAAGATCCTCGGAGCGATGGCGGCCGTGGCGGACGAGCGCCGCAAGCACGTCCAGACCGCGAAGCTCAACCAGGTCATCCGCGACGCGTTCCGCACGCATCCGCCGCCGTCGTTCCGCGGTAAAGTCATGAAGTGTTACTACGTGACGCAGGGCGGCATCGCGCCGCCGGAGTTCGTCTTCTTCGTGAACGATCCACGGCTCGTCCACTTCTCGTACGAGCGCTTCCTCGAGAACACGCTGCGCGGCGCGTTCGGATTTTCGGGCACGCCGATCCGCTTGACGTTCAAGCCGCGCGTCCAGCAGGATCGCACCCAGGCCGACGATCTCATCCTCGCCGAGACGTCGCGCGGAGACGACGCGTGAACCTCGCGGTCATCGCGATGTTCGTGTCGGGCTATCTCCTCGGTTCGGTGCCGTTCGGCATCATCATCGGCAAGACGCTCTACGGCATCGATCCGCGGACGGTCGGCAGCGGCAACATCGGCACTGCGAACTCTATGCGCGCGTTCGGCCGCACGGGCGCCGTGCTCGTCTTGCTCGGCGATGCGCTCAAAGGCGCCATTCCGACCTATGTCGCTTTGCGGCTCTTCGACGACCCGTGGATCACCGCCGGCGTCGGCCTCGCGACGGTCGTCGGACACAACTGGTCCATGTTCTTGCGCTTCAAAGGCGGCAAAGGCGTCGCCACGACGTTAGGCGTAGTCATCGTGCTGTCGCTGCTCGCCGCGGTGGCTTTCGGAGCCGTCTGGCTCGCGACCGCCGCGATCACCCGTTACTCATCGTTGGCGTCGATGCTCGGCAGCGCTGCCGTGCCGCTCATGATGTATGCGCGCGGCGACCCGCTGCCTTACGTCTGGTACGGCATCATCGCGCTCGCGCTCGTGCTGTGGCGTCACGAGCCGAACATACGCCGGCTCATCGCCGGTGACGAACTGAAGATAGGGACGAAGAAGACCTCATGATCTCCTCCAACGATTTCCGCACCGGCGTGACGATCGAAATCGAAGGCCAGCTGTGGACGGTCGTCGACTTCCAGCACGTCAAGCCGGGCAAAGGTTCGGCCTTCGTCCGCACGCGACTCAAGAACGTCGTCCGCGGCAACGTGCTCGAGAAGACGTTCCGCGCCGGCGAGATGCTGACGCGAGCGATCATCGAGACGCGAGAGATGCAATTCCTCTACGGCAGCGGCGACGAGTACCATTTCATGGACCAGTCGAACTACGAGCAGATCGTCCTCGGACACGACGTCCTCGGCGACAACGTCGACCTGCTCAAAGAGAGCATGACGATCAGCGTCCAGTTCCACAACGGCACGGTCATCGGAGCGGATCTTCCTAACCACCTCGATCTCGTCGTCACGGAGACCGATCCGGGCTTCAAGGGCGACACCGCGACGAACGTGACGAAGCCGGCGAAAGTCGAGACGGGCGCGACGATCAACGTGCCGCTTTTCATCAATCCCGGCGACAGGATCCGGATCGACACCCGCGACCGCAAGTACGTCTCAAGGGTCTGACCTCAACGCGGTCTCAGGGAGCGGTCGAGATTCATCTCGACCGCCGCGGTTTCTCCAGATCGGAAATGTAGTAGGCCGAGCGAAGCTCGGCTATTTGGTACCGCGCCCTTTGAAAAACGTGTAGCTGAACGTGCCGTCCGCTTCGGTCGCGCGATAGAGATCCGCGATCCCCTTCTGCCACGCCGGATCGTCGATGAGTCCGAGCGACAGCGCTTGATCCCGGACGCCTTCGACCATCGCGATGAACGTGTTCCGCGAGAACCCTTCGATCAGATCCGGCCGGCCGCCATCGACGTGGACCATCCGCGGACTGACATGAACGTCGACGAAGCCGGTTTGATAGAGGAGGGGATAGAGCCGTCTGCCGATGAGCGCATCGCCGCCGAGTTTTGCTTGGACCTCGATGAGACACTCGACGACCCGCTTTGACTCCGTGGTCTGCGGATAGCAATACCACGAACCGTGATCGCCCTCGATGACGGTGACGGTTCCGCCGGGCCGCAAGACGCGCCGGATCGAACGCAGCGCATCTTGGGCACGACCGACGTGCTCTAATACGAAGCACACGAAGGCGTGATCGAAGCGCTCGTCTTCGAACGGCAAGTCGAAGATGTCAGCCCGCTGGAATTCGACGTTGCGGCAGCCGCTGCGGTTGATGCGCACGCGCGCCTGCTCGATCGATGCGTCGGAGATGTCGACCGCCGTGATCCGTGCGGTCGGACTTTCCGTGGCGAGGATCACCGTTTGAGCGCCGGTGCCGCAGCCGCATTCGAGGACGTGGGCGCCCGGCTCGTACGCGGTGTCGTGGTGGAGCAGCTCGCGCAGCGTGCCGGCTTGATCGCTCAAGCGGTCGCGCTCGCGGGGAGAATATCCATGGACGTACCGAGATTCAGTGGCCATCTTAAAAAATGGAAATGTAGCGGTCGAGCTTTAGCTCGACCGACGCGATCGAGTCTCCTACGAGATCGGGTGACGCTTGGCGAGCGTCTCGACGATCGTGACGACCGCTTGCAGGCCGATCCCGCCGAGAACGACCGCACCGATCACCATCGCGATAACGAGATCCATTGGCGCTCCCCCTTTGCAGGTGAGGTTTACGCTGGCGGATACCCCGGTCGAACGCGATAAGTTTCAGCCCGGACCTTAACTTCCGCCCAGCAGATCCTTAAGGATCGAACCCGCCACGGCACCGCCGAGGCCGCCGCTCACGGTCGCCTGGGTCTGCGTCTCACGCCCGAGATACGCCGACAACGCGTGGGCGAGCCCCGGCAGCGTCAGCGACTGCAGCCAGACCCTGCCCGGCCCAGACAGTCGCGCCAAGAAAAGACCTTGATTGCCGAAGAGCACGTTCGCGATTCCCGGCACGACGGTGATGTCGAAATTGACCGACTGCTGGAACATCCCGACGTGGCCTGGATGCACGAGCAGCGTCTGACCCGGAGTGAGATCGTAGACGACGACCTCGCCGCTCAGCTCGACCCACGCCTGCGCTTGCCCGCTCAGCTTCTGCAAGAAGAATCCGTCACCGCCGAAGATGCCCGTGCCGAGCGACCGCTGGAAACCGACGCCGATCTCGATGCCGGGCGTCGAGCATACGAAGCCGCCGCGATGGATGAGGTACGCCGAGCCGGGCGTGATATCGACCGGCAGGATCTGGCCGGGCAGTTTCGTCGCGAATGCGACCATGCCGGGGCCGCCTTGCGACGAATACTCGGTCATGAACAATCCGCCGCCCGCGAAAACTCGCTTGAAGACGCCCAGCACGCCCTTCGCGCCGGCGCCCATCGTCGACGTCTTCATCTGGACGCTGCCCGATATCCACGACAGCTCGCCCGGTTCGGCGACGATCGTCTCGCCGGGTTGCAGCATGATCTCGAGGACCGGCATCGTGGTACCGATGACGCGATGATCCATTACGGCTTTCCTTTCAAAGCGAGCCAACGACGGGATAGGTCTTTCTTGTGCGCGTGCGCTCGCGCCTTGAGCGCGTGTTCGTATCGCAACGCGTCGCCGCGCGAGCGGAAGCGCCGTACGTATGCGAGTTTCACCGGCCGTTTGCCTCGCAGGATCTTGGCGCCCCGGCCGGCGTTGTGAGCGGCGACACGCGCGACGGGGTCAGCGGCGTAACCGCAGTAGAAGGCTCCGTCGGCGGTCGACGCGAGGTAGACGTAGTGCCACACCGTTCGATGAAAATTCAGGCGCCCGCGGCAACGCCGGGAGCCGGCGCCGCGGTGCGAGATCCTTCGAGCCTCATGCGAAGCGCGACCCATGGCTCGATGGCGTCGAGAAGGTCGGTCGCCTCGGCGAGCGACAGCGCTTGGTCTGCGTCGCACATAGCCGTCAGCGGATCGGGATGCACCTCGACCATGATGCCCTCGGCGCCCAGCGCGACGCATGCGCGGGCGAGCGGCACGATGATGTCCGTGCGGCCGGTCGAGTGCGAGAGGTCGACGATGACCGGCAGATGGCTCATCTGACGCAGCACCGCAGCGCCGGCGAGATCGAGCATGTTGCGGGTGATCGTATCGAACGAACGGACGCCGCGCTCGCACAGGACGACGCGATCGTTGCCTTGCAGCACGTATTCGGCGGCGAGCAAGAACTCTTCGATCGTCGCCGACATGCCGCGCTTGAGCAGCACCGGCTTCTTCTGCGCTGCGAGCCGCTTCAAGAGCGAGAAGTTCTGCATGTTGCGCGCGCCGACTTGGAGCACGTCGATGTACTCGGCGACGAGCGGGATCGTATCCGTGTCCATCACCTCGGAGACGGTGATCATGCCGCTCTTCTGCGCCGCGGTCGCGAGCATGCGCAGCCCGGCTTCTTCGAGTCCTTGGAACGAATACGGCGACGTGCGCGGCTTGTATGCGCCGCCGCGCAGGATGCGCACGCCCTTGGCGGCAAGGTGCGCGGCGGTCGCTTCCACCTGTTCCGCCGACTCGACGCTGCACGGACCGGCCATTACGTGGAAGCCCTGATTGAGGTTGATGCCCCCGACCGTGAGCCCGACGTTGAAGCCTTTGCGCGCGCTGTACAGCGCCATCGACTGCACTCTCCCTTTAAAACCGGCGTCGGCCACCCTTTCAGCGCTCCGAGTCGCGCCCCTTGCGCGCCGGCTGGAACGCTGCCTCGCCTGATGCACTGGTACGAAGCCGCAGGGCTCATCGCGCTCGGACTTTTCGCGGGCGGCTACGGTTCGATGGTCGGCTTGGGCGGCGGCTTCATGCTCGTGCCTGCGTTCTTGATATTGCACTACGACTCGCGCGTCGCGGCCGGAACGTCGATCTTCGTCGTGCTGCTCAACGCCGCATCGGGATCGATCCAATACTTGCGGCAGCGTCGGGTCGACATCCGCAGCGCGATCGTCTTCGCCGTGGCGGGCATCCCTGGAGCGTGGCTGGGCGCAGCGATCGATCAGGTGGTACCGCAGCGCGTCTTCCTCTTCGTCTTCGCGGCGCTGCTCGCTTGGGCTGCCATCCGATTGCTGACGACGTCGAAGCTGGCGCACGAGGAGCTCAGCGCCGAGGCGCTTCGCGACGACGAACCGCGACCGGGTCTCGACGACGAATCGCGCGGCATCATCACGCGCGATTTCCATGACAGGCAAGGCATCCGCCACACGTATCGCTTCAATCTCGCGGGCGGCGTATTGATCAGCATCGGCGCGGGCTTCATCGCGAGCGCGCTCGGCGTCGGCGGAGGCCTCGTCCAAGTGCCGGCGATGATCTACTTGTTCGCCTTTCCGCCGCACGTGGCAATCGCGACGTCGACGCTCGTCATCGCGCTCACCGCACTCTTCGGCACGGCATCGCATGCGTTGTACGGCGACGTCGCGTGGGTGCCGGCGCTGCTGGTTGGCGCGGGTGCCGTCGTCGGCGCGCAGGTCGGCGCACGGATCGCGAAGCGCGTGCCTGAAAAGCCGCTCTTGCGGCTGCTCGCATTCGCGGTGATCCTAACCGCAGCCAAACTCATCTGGGACGCGCTCTCGCTCTAGCCTACGAAAATGGAGCGGTCGACCTTTACGGTCGACCGCCGCGGCCGTTACGCCCCGGTCCAGCGCGTGAAGATCTCGTTCGACACGCCGAGCGCGTCGAGCGCTTTGCCCACCGAATGGTTGATGATGTCGTCGACGGTCTTCGGCTTCGAGTAGAATCCGGGGATCGGCGGCACGATGATCGCGCCGATCTCTGCCAGTCTTTCAAGCGTGCGAAGATGACCGAGATGAAGCGGCGTCTCGCGTACCATGAGGACAAGCTTGCGTCGTTCTTTGAGCATCACGTCCGCCGCACGCACGAGCAGCGTGTCGTTCATGCTGTACGCGATCTCCGACGCGGTCTTGATCGAACACGGCGCGACGAGCATGCCGTCCGTCTTGAAGGATCCGCTCGAGATCGGAGCCGCGAGATCGTTCGGATCGTGGACGACGTGAGCGAGACGCTCGACGTCAGACGGTGTGTATGAGGTCTCGACCTCCATCGTCCGCCGCGCGGCGGTCGTGAGCACGAGATGGATCGATGCATCCGGCACGGCACGCAAGACCTCGAGCGCACGCACGCCGTAGATCGTGCCGCTCGCCCCCGTGATCCCGACGACGTAGATTGGCATAGGCCGCCGCGTTCATCCAACGCCGGAACCATTCCCGTCCCTAGCCCGTGTTGCTGCGCGCTAGGTAAGGCGGCGAACAGACATCCGTACGCGCGGATCGTAGCGTGACGGCGAACACCGTGCGCACGAGACCGGCACGCCTGGACGCCGCCGCCGGATGAGCGTCACGAAGCAGCGAGGGCACGTCAGTCCGTAGCGCAACCGGCTGCGACGACGCGGTACGGGCAGTGAATGATAGATGCTCGGCAGTCCGACCTCACGCATCTTCCGCTTGAAGTGAACGCCGTGCCCGCTCGGCAATCGACGGACGTGAAGCCACGCGTGGATCATCTCGTGGAGAAGCGTCGCGGTCAGCGCGTCGGGATTCGGCGCGAGCAGTCGCGTCGATAGTTCGATGACCGGCGGCCGGTAGGTGATCCGGCCGGCGACCGAGGTGAGGCGCGAGTTGTACGCGATCCGATGCGCGGCGAGCGATCCGCCGAAGTGCGTCGCGTTCAGGCGCGCGAAAAGCAACTGGAGGTCGCCTTCCGACGGCAGCTGCCGGCGGCTTGCGGCGAGGATGTTCTGCACTCGGGCGCGTGAATTCAGCGTAGCAACGCGCCGTTCCCTTGAAGCGCGGAGGGCGGCCGCGGACATCGCGCTAAGGACCGCGACATGCGCATCTACATTTCCGCCGACATGGAAGGCGTCGCAGGCATCACCGCCGAGGAGCAGACGAATCCTGTCGGGCAGCCCGAGTACGCGTATTCGTGCAAGCTCATGACCGGCGAGGTCCGCGCGGCGTGCGAAGGAGCTAAAGATGCCGGCGCGACGTCGATCCTCGTCAACGACTCGCATTGGAGCATGCGCAACATCATCCACGAAGAGCTGCCGCCCGACGTGCGCCTCATACGCGGCAGCGGCAAGCCGCTCTCGATGAACCAGGGCATCGACGCGACGTTCGACGCCGCCGCATATATCGGCTATCACGCGAGCGGCGGCACGCAAGACGCGGTCCTCGACCACACATACACGGGCGACACGCTCTACGAGGTCAAGATCAACGGCGAAGCGTGCAGCGAGGCGCGGATCAACGCGGCGGTCGCGGGCAGCTACGGCGTGCCGGTCGTGTTCTTATCCGGCGATCAGAACGCGTGCGCGGACGCGCGCTCGTTCATGCCCTGGATAGAAACGGCGGAAGTCAAGAGCGCGATCGGGCGCTTCGCGGCGATGTCGCTTTCGCCGGAGGAGTCGCGCGCAAAGATCCGGGCGGGTATCGCAGCAGCCATCCGCAACAAGAACGCTAGCGGCGCTAAGCCATATGTTTTCGCACGACCTACGACCCTCGAGATCACGTTCACATATACGTCGAAGGCGGACATCGCCTCGTTGCTGCCCGGCAGCGAACGGATATCGGCGCGCACGCTGCGCTTCTCCCATGAGGACTTTCTCACGGTTTTCCGGGCGTTTCGTGCGATGATGACGCTCGGGGCCTCAACTCCCTAAAGAGCGGCGCCGCGTGCGCCCGCGCACTTCATGGGGACCTTCGGACACGTACGTAACGTTTTGCCCGCAGCGCTTGTCTATCGAAATGAGCCGGGGTTGCGCCGTTGCGGTTCCCCCACCACGTACGAAGCATCTACCCGGCTGACTCTTCTGAGGGATGGCATGCCCTCGATAAGGCGACGCGGACGGCTTTCCATCAGGCCGTCCGCGTCCGTTATTTGCCGAGCTTCGCTCGGCCTACTACACCTCTGCTGCGGCTTCTGACTCCGCGGGCTCTTCGGCTTTGGGCTCTTCTGCCGGTTGTGTCTCTGCTACCGGTTCTGCGACCGCAACGGCCTCGGCCGCTTCGGCCTCGGGCGCCGGCGCCGCTGCGGCCTTCGAAGTGGGCTGCGCGTGCGCTTTCGCACTTCCGCTTCCTCCCGGCTCCCAATCGAAGTCGGCCGCGTTGAGGCCGAGCGCTGAGAGGTCAAGACCGAGATTATGCAGCCAGTCGAGCGCGATGTGGTAGTGCCGCTTCGTCCGATACGACAGCCAGCGGCGGCGCAACGCGTCGTCTTCGTCCACGGTCTCTCGGAAGCGACGGAACGCGCCCTTGCCCGAAATGGCTGCGCGCAACTTGCCGGCGAACGCGATATCGTCGACCATGCCGATGAAGTCGGACATGATGCCATAGCGCACCTCGGTCGTCACCGGGGTCACTTTGCGAAGCTCGATGTCGGCTTCGGCCTGCGCGATCCGAGCGTTCTCCTGATCGCCGAGGTTGTGCATGAAGTGCTCGACCGCTCCCGTCTTCGCGTTGAAGAACGCGACGCTGTCGACGTCGCCTCCCGTCAGCGCGGTGCCGAGCTCGTCGAGGAGCGCGTTGCGCTTCACCGGACCGGCGCGGACGGCGCGCGACGGCGCTCGCGACGGCGCGTGATGCGCGGGAGCTTCGATACCGAGCGCTTTGCGGATCTCTTCCGGATTGACTACCGGAAGTCCGAGGCGCTTCATCCGGACGTGGACGCCGGCGAGTTCGGTGAGCAGGTCGTCGAGTTTCTTGCGGCCTTCGGGGTCTGCCGCGGCGTCAACCGGCGAGACTCCGCCGAGGTCTGCGAGGGGCCGACGGATCCACTCCGCCGTCACGTATGCGTTGGTGGCGTTGTTGTCAGTCATTGCGTTTTGGAACTCTCTGTGCGCTGTTGTGGGGGCAAACCGTGCGGGGCAGGTCGGATCGCGGTGAGCGCTCAGACCGCAGCGTGCGGTGCCCCTATAGATTCGGCGATGCGCACGACGTCATCCTCGGTGAGCCCAAGCCGTTTCATATTCTCGTAGTACTGTGCCACGAGATCCGACACGTGGCTCGTCCTCGCGCGCTCCTCGCGAACGCGCTTGACTTCCTCTAGAACGCGCCTCGACAGCCCCTCGTCGACGGTTACTCCCGCCTTGGCCAGCCGGTCGGCGTGTTTGCGCAGTGTCGCGTCGATGACATTGAGTCCGCTGTGCTTACCGAATATGAATTGCATCTCGCCGCCGACAAGCGAGGCAGGGACCGCTTCGTACATCCGCCGGTCGATGAGCATCGCATGCGCGTGGATACCGGTCTCGTGCGTGAAGACGTTCGCGCCGATGATCGGCTCGTGCGCCTGCACCGGAATGCCAGACACCGACTCCATGAAGCGCCCGAGCTCGCGCAGCTTCTCGTACTTGAAGCCCGGGATGTCCACTCCGTAGAGCACGCGCAGCGCCGTCACCACTTGATGGAGATAGACGTTGCCGGCGCGCTCGCCGTAACCGTTGGCGGTGACGGTGAACGCTTTGAAGCCGCACGCGAGCGACGCGATGCAGTTCGCGGTCGCCAATCCGTAGTCGTTGTGGAAATGATTGAGCAGCGTGATATCCTTCGGCATCGCTTCGACGATGCGCGAGCAGTACCAACGCGTCGCCTCCGGCGTCAGGACTCCGACCGTATCGGGCCACGACGGGCGCGTGCCGCCGGCCGCGATGCCTTCTTTGAAAAGCCGGATGAAATAGTCGACGTCGCCGCGACTCCCATCCTCGCCGCCGAACTCGATGCGCTCGACGCCGTGGCTGCGCGCGTAACGGATCGCATCGCAGTGCATGCGGATGTTCGCGTCGCGGTAGAACGAGAGCGGCAGGTCGAGCCACTCGGATTCGGGCTTGCCTTCTCTCGCGAGCAGCGTCTTGCCGATCTTGTACTTCATGTGCAAGTCGCTGCCGGACGTGAAGATGAAGAACGTCACCTCGGAAGGCGCGATCCCGATATCGCGGATCGCGTCGAGCGTCGCGTCGATATCCTTTTCGTTCGAGCGGCACATGACGACGACGTCGAGATCCGCGCGGATCTCGCCGCGCCGCTTGCCCTGCATGATGAGCTTGAGCGAGGTGCGCTCGTCCTCAGACACCGCCGGGAAACCGACGTCCATGATGTGGACGCCGATATCGGAGAGCCGCCGGCAGATCTCGTACTTCTGCTCGGGCGTATACGCGACGCCCGGCATCTGCTCGCCGTCGCGCAGGCTGGTGTCGTAGATCCGAAGCTCGGACGGGTCTGGGAATTTGACGTCGCGCGTGAATTCGCGCGGATCGCGGATCAGCTGTTCCATCGGCTCGCGGAATTCCATTAGGGCTCGACGACTATCTCGCCGCGCATGCCCGCGCCGTAGTCGAAGAAACAACCGAACAGGTACGTGCCCGGTTTGCGCGCGATGAGCGGCGCGGAGCGTTGACCGGGCGACAGGTCGCCCGTGCTCCAAAATCCGGGACCGATCTCGCCATTAGCGTGCAGCGCGTCGTCGGTCCAACGCGGATCGTCGACGAAGGTCGCGGCGTTGAGGAGCGAGGTGGCCGTGTGATGATCGGTGTCGTCATTGACGAAGACGACCGAATCGCCTACGTGCACGTGGATGATATCCGGCTTCACGCCGACGGTCGAACCTGCGTCGATCGTCCGGATCGCGGTGTACTTCGAGAGGCTTAGGCTCACGACGACGGACGTTCCGCTGCCCTGGTCTTGGCTCTGGTGCGGCCGGGCGGCGTGGGCGGGCGCCGGTACTGCAGTGAGCACAACCGCTGCTGCCACAGCGACAAACCCGGGACAACTATATACCATGGCCGTTCGTGCGTTCATCGGTCCTAAAACGTTCCCCTCCGCGAAAGAGTCGCGCGCGAGGGCCGTCACACCCGCGCGAGCTCCTGTCACGTGGAGCCCGCTCTTACGGTCGAACCTTAACAGGGTGGAGTGTGCCCAGTAGGATTTGATGGACGGCGAGCGAGACGCATCCAAAAGCGAACCAGGTGGAAAGGAATCCGTAGCGTTTTTTGCGCCGCGCCGTCCGAAACGCGCGCCGCGCGATGCCGGCGCGTCGGGTGACGTCCCCTTCCGGTCCGAAATTCTCACGATTGGATTGCTCGCCGCCACGTCCGCTGTCGTCGTGTGGGCGCTCATGGCCGCGGGCCGTTCGTCATTGAGTCTTGCCGCGCTCGTCGGTGCCGCGGTGACGCTCGATCTCCTCGCTGGCGACGTGCTCCGCGCCGGCCGTCGCGTCGTCGCACCAGGTCTCGTCATCTGCGTCGCCGCCTTCGTCTTGTTCGGGACTCCGGCCGCGGTGCTCGTCGGTCTCGCGCGCGGCCTCATCCGCGTCCTCTCGCCGCGCCCACTGCCTTTGCCCGAAGCATCGACGATCGTCGCGACCGCCGTCATCGGTCCGCTCTTCGGCGGTCTCGCGGCCGACGCGGCGCACAGGATGGTCGACGCGACGTGGATCGGACCGGCCGCTTACATCGCCGCGGCGTACACGATCGAAGCCGGCGCCGCGATGCTTCTTCTCTCGCGCATCTCGCGTCCGTCGCTCCGGCTGTCGTTCGAGCAGACCTTCGGCTGGACGATGCTCCACTTCGCAGCGCTCGGCGCGCTCGGTGCATGGCTCGGCACCGACCTCGAAGCGGGCCGCTGGATCGTCCTCGCATATTTCGCGGTTCCGATCGCCGTCATCCGCCAAGGTTTCGGCGTCTTCCAAAACCGGGCCGAACGCTATCTCGCTGCACTCGAGCTCGAGAACACGCAGCTCTTCGACAAGATCGGACAACTCGATCGCATCACCGGTGATCTCGCCGAGACCGTCGGCCTCGCCATCGATTGCCGCGAAGGCATGGACCAAGACCACAGCCATCGTGTCGCACGGATCTCGACCGCCATCGGCACGCATCTCGGAATCGCAGGTGTCGATCTCGAAGTCCTTCGCCGCGGCGCGCTGCTCCACGACGTCGGCACGCTTGCCATCCCGAATGAATTGTTCGCCAAGCGCGGCGCGCTCACGCCGCACGAGCGACGGCGCATGCAGCTCCACACCGAGTTCGGCGCGCGTCTCGTCAGCAAGTGGCGCGATTGCCGCACGCTTGCCGAGATCATCGAACAGCACCACGAGCGCCTCAACGGCAGCGGATATCCGCGCGGCCTCAAGGGCGATCAGATCGTGTTGGAAGCGCGGATCGTCGGGGCTGCGGAAGCGTACGTCGCGCTGACGTCCGTCCGCCCGCATCGCAGCGCGTACTCGCACGACGACGCGATCCGCATTCTTCGCGACAGGACGCCGTCGGAGTACGACTCCGATGTCGTCGATGCTCTCGCTGTCGTCGCCGCGCTGCGCTCGGCTAGCGTCATTCCGCTTCCGCTCCGCCAGAACATGTAGCGGTCGAGCTTTAGCTCGACCGCCGCGATCTCGCATCTCGAAAAAAGGGAGATACCGTCTTGGCTGTCAAGCCCGGACGGTATCATAGTTGGGGTCAAAGGGCTTTTGGCTGCGCAGCACGCCGTACGCGATGTGAATGAGTTTGCGCATGACGGCGCCGATGATGAGCATTTCGCTCTTGCC
>DASTCX010000020.1 GCA_035710745.1 Candidatus Eremiobacteraceae bacterium
GAGATGGTCATGCCGGGGGACAACGTGCGGATGATCGTCGAGCTGATCACGCCGATCGCGTGCGAGGAAGGCTTGCGCTTCGCGATCCGCGAGGGCGGCCGGACGGTCGGCGCAGGCGTCGTCACCAAGGTCATCGAGTAGCATGCCGAAGCAGACGATCCGCATCCGGCTCCGGGCATACGATCACTCGATCCTCGATCAGTCCGCTCGCCGGATCGCCGAGACGGTGACGCGCACCGGCGCGTTCGTCAGCGGCCCGGTGCCGCTGCCGACCGAGATCAACCGGACGTGCGTCAACCGTTCGCCGCACGTCGACAAGAAGAGCCGCGAACACTTCGAGATGCGCACGCACAAGCGGCTCATCGACATCCACCAGGCGTCGGCGAAGACGATGGACGCCCTCATGCACCTCGATCTGCCGGCAGGCGTCGACATCGAACTGAAGGCGTAAGCGCGTAGGACGAGACGGAAACGACATCATGAAGAGCATCATCGGCCGCAAGATCGGCGTGACGAACGTGTTCACGGAGGACGGGCGCTACGTGCCCGTCACCGTGATCGCGGCCGGCCCATGTTCGGTCGTCGAGCTGCGTACGGCCGACAAACACGGTTACGACGCGGCGGTCCTCGGATTCGAGGACGCCAAGCTCAAGCACCTGACGAAACCGATGCGCGGGCACTTCGAGAAGCTCCAGACGGCGCCGAAGACGGTCGTGCGCGAGTTCCGCGGCGACCTCGGCGACGTGAAAGCCGGCGACACGGTCACCGTCGGCGGCTTCGAGCCCGGCGATCGCGTCGACGTCATCGGCACGAGCAAAGGCAAGGGCTTCACCGGCATCATGAAGCGCTGGAACGCCAGCGGCGGCGGCGCGAGCCACGGCTCGATGATCCATCGCCAGCCGGCGAGCAACGGCGACACGAACGCGGCGAAGACCGTCAAGGGCAGCCATCGGCCAGGACACTTCGGCGTCGATCGCGTCACCGCGCTCAATCTCGAAGTCATCCGCGCCGACGAGTCGCGCAATCTGCTCCTCGTCAGAGGCGCCGTGCCCGGCGGCACGACGGGCGTCGTCCTCGTCCGCAAGAGCGTGCGAGTGCGCAAGGCCAAGCAGGCGCAGCCGGCTGCGAAGAGCGAGAAGAAATAAGCATGGCGATCGCGCTCATCGACAAATCAGGCAAGCAGATCGGCAGCGCAGACGTGCCGGCCGCGTTCGCGGTCGAGCCGCGGGGTGCGCTGCTGCATCAAGCCGTCAAGCGTCATCTCGCGAACCGCCGCGCAGGCACCGCGAGCACGAAGAGGCGCGACGATGTCGCCGGCGGCGGCCGCAAGCCGTGGCGCCAGAAGGGCACGGGTCGTGCGCGTCACGGCAGCATCCGTTCGCCGATCTGGCGTAAGGGCGGCGTCGTCTTCGGTCCGCATCCGCGCTCGTTCGCGATCGCGATGACGAAGAAGGCTCGCAGGCGCGCGCTCGCGATGGCGCTCGCCGCAAAAGGCGCCGACGGTTCGCTGACGGTCATCGATGCCGCCGGTCTCGCGCCGGCTGCGACGAAAGAGCTCGTCGGTCTCATCTGGCCGGAGAGCGCGAAGGCGGGTTCGTCGGTGCTGTTCGTCATCGATGCGGGCCGCGACGAAGGCGCCGCTGCGATCGTCCGGTCGGGGCGCAACCTCGCTCGTCTCACCGTCGTGAGTCACGGTCAGGTGTCGGTGCACGGCGTGCTCGCGCACGACCGCGTGCTCGTCACGAAGAACGCGTACGAAGCGCTGGCGGAGGTGTGCGGTGCCTGAGTCGAGACGCGTCGTCATCCGTCCGGTCGTCACCGAGAAGTCGGTCTCGCATACCGCCGAGGCGCAGTATGCGTTCGAAGTCGATCCGCGCGCGACGAAGCATCACGTCAAAGCAGCGATCGAAGAGATCTTCAAGGTGAAGGTGCTGCGCGTCAACACCGTGACCGTCCAAGGCAAGCGCAAGCGCGACATGCGTAAACGCACGATGAAGCCGACGGTCCAACATCCGGATCGCAAGAAAGCGATCGTGACGCTTCGCGCAGGCGACAAGATCGAGCTCGGCGGGGTCAACTATTTTGAATCGTAACAACAATAATGTAGTAGGCCGAGCGACGCTCGGCTTGCCGACCTTCGGTCGGCCTACTACATTCGCGAAAGGTCAAGCATGCCGGTAAAGACGTTCAAGCCGACGTCGCCCGGGCGGCGCTTCATGGCGATCCCCTCGTTCGAGGAGGTCACCTCGAAACGACCCGAGTCGTCGCTCCTAGAGCCGCTCCGCAAGCATGCGGGCCGCAACTTCAATGGCCACATCACGGTGCGCCATCGCGGCGGCGGCCACAAGGTCATGTACCGCAAGATCGATTTCAAGCGGAACAAGGACGACGTGCCGGCCAAGGTCGCGGCGATCGAGTACGATCCGAACCGCTCGGCGCGCATCGCGCTGCTCCACTATCGCGACGGCGAGAAGCGCTACATCATCGCGCCGCTCGGCCTCAAATCGGGCGACGTCATCGTCTCGGGTCCGTCGGCGGACATCAAGATCGGCAACGCGCTGCCGCTCTCGGGCATCCCGGTCGGCACGGTCATCCACAACATCGAGCTGACGCCCGGCGGCGGCGCGAAGCTTGTCCGCACGGCGGGCGGCTCCGCACAGCTCATGGCAAAGGAAGGACCGTACGCGCAGGTCCGTATGCCGTCCGGCGAAGTGCGCATGGTCGCCGTCGTCTGCCGAGCGACGATCGGCCAGATCGGCAACATCGAGCACGAAAACCAGGTCGTCGGCAAGGCCGGCCGTTCGCGTTGGCTCGGCAAGCGGCCGCAAGTGCGCGGCATCGCGATGAATCCGGTCGACCATCCGCACGGCGGCGGCGAGGCGCGTTCGACGGCGGGCCGTCCGCCGACGACGCCTTGGGGCGTGATGACCATGGGCAAGAAGACGCGCAACAACAAGCGCACGCAGAAATTCATCGTGAAGCGTCGGGGGAAGTGAGGCGATGAGCCGTTCGCGCACCAAAGGACCGTTCATCGCGGAGCATCTGCTCGTCAAAGTCGAGCGCATGAACTCGACGCGGGAGAAACGCGTCATCAAGACGTGGTCGCGTGCGTCGACGATCGTGCCCGCGATGGTCGGTCACACGATCGCCGTCCACGACGGCAAGAAGCACGTGCCGGTGTACGTGCAGGAGAACATGGTGGGTCACAAGCTCGGCGAGTTCGCTCCGACACGGTTGTTCCGCGGTCACGGCAGCGGCGGCGACAAGGCCGCGGTGAAGGTATGAACGCGCGCGCGACAGCCAAGTTCCTCCGCGTGCCGCCGCGCAAGGCGCGCCGGGTCATCGACGTCATCCGCGGCAAGCGGGTCGACAACGCGCTGACGTTGCTGCGATTCACGCCGCTCTCGGCCGCCAAAGCGATCGAGAAGATCCTCCGCTCGGCGGTCGCTAACGCGGAGAACAACTTGTCGATGAAGCCGGAGAGCCTCATCATCGCCAAAGCGACGGTCGACGGCGGACCGTCGTTCAAGCGCGTCGAGGCGCGCGCCCGCGGGCAGGCGGGATTCAAGAAGAAAAGGATGTCGCACGTGACGATCATCGTGACCGACGGAGAGGACGCCTAAGATGGGTCAGAAGGTCCATCCGGTCGGCCTGCGCCTTGGCATCACCAGGACTTGGGACTCGCGCTGGTTCGAACAGAAGCAGTACGTCAACTGGCTGCAAGAAGACCTGAAGATGCGCAAGGAGCTCGAAGGCATGTCGCGCTCCGCCGCCATCTCGAAAGTCGAGATCGAGCGCCGCGCGAACCAGGCGCGCGTCATCATCAGCACCGCGAAGCCCGGCATCATCATCGGCAAGCGCGGCGCCGGCATAGAAGAGATCAAGAAGCGGCTCGAAAAGATCTCCGGCAAGCAGGTCTCGGTGAACGTCGTCGAGATCAAACATCCCGAGATCGACGCGAAGCTCGTGGCGAACAACATCGTCGACCAGCTCGAAAAGCGCATCGCGTTCAGACGCGCCATGCGCCAGGCGCTCCAGCGGACGATGAAAGCCGGAGCGAAGGGGATCAAGGTGCAGTGCGGCGGACGCCTCGGCGGCGCCGAGATCGCACGCGTCGAGCGCAACTTCGAAGGCAAAGTGCCGCTCCATACGTTGCGCGCGAACATCGACTACGCGACTTCCGAGGCATACACGACGTTCGGACGCATCGGCGTCAAGGTCTGGATCTACCTCGGCGAAGTGCTGCCTGACGGCAAGACGCAAGGCGCTCCGGCGCCGGCGTTGCAGTCGCGTCCACCGCGACGCGCGCCGCGCGGTCCGCGCCCGGCAGCTCCCGGTCGTCCGGCGCCGGCCGCCGAGGCGACACCTGCAGTCGAGCCGGCCGCACCCGCGAGCGCGACGGCTGCCCCTGCGACGCCGGAAGCGAGCGTACCGGCGCCCGCGCCTGCACCCACGGTGCAGGCGGAACCCGAGACGACTCCGACCACGCAGACCCCGGCGTCGAGCGATGCGCCGGCCGGCGAAGGGGGCGCATAACCGATGCTGATGCCCAAACGTGTGAAGCACCGCAAAGTGCAGCGCGGCCGGATGAAGGGTCGCGCCCAGAGCGGCAACGGCCTTCACTTCGGCGAGTACGGTCTGCAAGCGCTCGAGCCGGCATGGATCTCGAACCGCCAGCTCGAGGCCGCACGTATCGCGATGACGCGCCATATCAAGCGCGGCGGCAAGGTCTGGATCACGGTGTTCCCCGACAAGTCGTACACGAAAAAGCCTGCCGAGACGCGGCAAGGTTCCGGCAAAGGTCAGCCTGAGGGCTGGGTCGCGGTCGTGCGCCCCGGACGTGTCATGTTCGAATTGTCCGGCGTCGACGCGATCGTCGCGAAGGAAGCGCTGCGGCTGGCGGCATTCAAGCTGCCGATCCGCACGAAAGTCCTGTCGCGCGAAGGGATAGGTGAGCTGCTTGAAGTCTAGCGAACTGCGCGCGCTGCGCGAGCTGACGACGCGCGAGCTCGAAGAGAAGCTCGCCGCGACGAAGGAAGAGCTCTTCAATCTGAAGTTCCAGCTCGTCACGGGGCACCTCGAGGACCATGCCCGCGTCGGCGGCCTGCGCCGGAGCATCGCGGCGATCCACACGATCCTCGCCGAGCGGAGGTTGGCGGTTTGAACGCGCCCGTACAGGAGAAGAACCACGCGCGCGGAGCGCGCAAATCGAAGGTCGGCCGTGTCGCGAGCAATGCGATGCGCAAGACGATCGTCGTCGTGACCGAGATGCAGCGAGCCCACCCGACGTACGGCAAGACGATGCGTCGCTCCGAGCGCTTCCTCGCGCACGATGAGGAGAATTCGGCGGGCGTCGGCGATCTCGTCCGCATCACCGAAACGCGTCCGCTGTCCGCGCGCAAGCGCTGGCGGCTCGTCGAGATCCTGGAGAAGGCGAAGTGATCCAGGCGCAGACCAGGCTCAAGGTGGCGGACAATTCGGGCGCGCGCGAGCTCATGGTGTTCCACGTGAGCGGCGGTTCGCGACACCCGTACGCGTACGTCGGCGACGTCGTCGTGGCGACCGTGAAGAGCGCGATCCCCGGCGCCGCGGTCAAGAAGGGCAACGTCGTCAAAGCCGTCATCGTGCGGCAGAAGAAGAAGCTGCGGCGCGTCGACGGGTCGTTCATCCGCTTCGACGAGAACGCCGCCGTGCTCATCAACGATCAGATGAACCCGCGCGGCACGCGCATCTTCGGCCCGGTCGCCCGCGAGCTGCGCGATCGCGACTTCATGAAGATCGTGTCGCTCGCCCCGGAGGTGCTCTGATGCCAGCGAAGATGCGGCTCGCCGCCGGCGACACGGTCGTCGTGCTGAGCGGGCGCGATAAAGGCAAGCGCGGCCGCGTGAAGCTCGTGCGCCACTCCGATCGCACGCTCGAAGTGGAGGGCGTCAACGTCGTCAAGCGGCACACGAAGGCGACGCCGAAAGCGAAGGCCGGCATCCTCGACAAGGAGCTGCCGCTCGCGGTCTCGCGCGTCATGTACGTGTGCCCGAAGTGCAACAAGCCGGCGAAGATCGCGTTCGTCATGAAAGGCAACGCGAAAGAGCGGGCATGCCGGCGGTGCGGAGAGACCGCCGAGCGTCCGGTGAAGGCGTAAGGATAGGATGAACAGGCTCAAAGAGCGGTACGAGAAGCAGGTCGTGCCGGCGTTGCGCAAACGCTTCGACCTGACCAACCCGATGCAAGTGCCGCGTCTGGTCAAGATCGTCGTCAACATGGGCGTCGGCGAAGCGATCGAGAACGCGAAAGCCATCGACGGCGCGGTCGCGGACCTCGTCGCGATCACCGGCCAAAAGCCGGTCGTGACGCGCGCGAAGAAGAGCATCGCGACGTACAAGCTGCGCGAGGGCATGCAGATCGGCGCGAAGGTGACGTTGCGCGGCGAGCGCATGTACGCGTTCTTCGACAAGCTCGTGAACATCGTGCTGCCGCGCATCCGCGACTTCCGCGGCATGTCGCGGACGTCGCTCGACGGCCGCGGCAACTACGCGCTCGGGCTCAAAGAGCAGCTCGTGTTCCCCGAGATCAACTACGACAAAGTCGATATGGTGCGCGGGATGGACATCGTCATCGTGACGACCGCGCGCAACGACGAGCATGCGGTGGCGTTCATGGAAGAGATGGGGATGCCGCTGCGACGTGATGGAGCGGCAGCCTGATGGCGAAGACGAGTCTGATCGAGAAATCGAAGCTCAAGCCGAAGTTCAAGGTGCGCCAGCACAACCGTTGCAAGCTGTGCGGCCGCCCGCGCGGTTACTTGCGCAAGTTCGGCCTGTGCCGCATCTGCTTCCGCGAGCGCGCGCATATGGGCCAGGTCCCCGGCGTCACGAAGGCGTCGTGGTGATACGTAGGTTAGAGGAAGGCACATGCTAACGACCGATCCCGTAGCCGACATGCTCACCCGCATCCGCAACGCCAACACGGCGTTCCACGAGCGGGTCGACATCCCGGCGTCTCGGCTGAAGAAAGAGATCGCGAAGGTCCTCAAGGCCGAAGGCTTCATCAAGGATTTCGAGCTCGTGGCCGCGATGCCGCGCGAGGTCATCCGGATCACGCTCAAGTACGGCACGAACCGCGAGCGGGTCATCAACGGTTTGCAGCGCATCAGCAAACCCGGTCTGCGGCTGTACTCGCCGAAGAGCGAGATCCCCAAGTGCATGGGCGGGCTCGGGCTCGTCATCGTGTCGACGTCGCAGGGCGTCATGAGCGGCAAGCAGGCGAAACGCATGGGCTTCGGCGGCGAAGTCATGGCGTTCGTGTGGTAGGGAGACGATGAGCAGGATCGGTCGGATGGCCATCAACGTGCCGAGCGGCGTAGCCGTGAAGGTGGCGGATGGCGGCGTCAATGTCAAGGGCCCGAAAGGCGAGCTCGCGTTCGTCGTCGCGCTGCCCATCACGGTGAAGGTCGAAGGAACGACCGTGACCGTCGCGCGTCCGAACGACGAGAAGCGCAGCCGTCAGCTCCACGGGTTGACGCGCACGCTGATCGCGAACATGGTCGACGGCGTCACGAAGGGTTTCTCGCGCAATCTCGAGATCGTCGGCGTCGGCTATCGCGCGCAGATGCAGGGGAAGAAGCTCGCGCTCCAGCTCGGATTCTCGCATCCGGTCGTCGTCGATCCGCCGGCGGGGATCACGATCGCGGTCGAAGGCACGAACAAGATCTCCGTGAGCGGCGCCGACAAGCAGCAAGTCGGTCAGCTCGCCGCGCAGATCCGCGACATCCGGCCGCCCGAGCCGTACAAAGGCAAGGGCATCCGCTACGAGGGCGAGCGCGTCCGCCGCAAGCTCGGCAAAGCTGGAAAGACGGCAGGTAAGAAGTAATGCGACGACCGCAGTCGGCGCAGCTCCTCAAATGTAGCGGTCGAGCTTTCGCTCGACTGGGGCGAGCGAAGCTCGGCCCGACGGAGGCCAACCATGTCCACGCCTAAGAGCCGCAACGCGCTGCGCACGCGCCGGCACGCGCGCGTTCGCAGGCGCATCCAAGGCGCTGCACAGCGTCCTCGGCTTTCGGTTTTCCGCAGCCTGAACCACGTGTACGCGCAGCTCATCGACGACGCGACCGGTCAGACGATCGCCGCGGCGAGCACGCGCGAGAAGGGCGTCGCGGAGGGTCTCGAGTCGCGATCGTCGTCGGCCGCAGCCGAAAAAGTCGGGAAGGTCATCGCGGAGCGGGCGAAGGCGAAGGGCATCAACGCGGTCGTGTTCGATCGCGGCGGTTACAAATATCACGGCCGGATCAAAGCCCTGGCCGACGCGGCGCGCGGCGCCGGCTTGGAGTTTTGACGGATGGCTCGAATCACAGACGGCTCGGGGCTCGAAGAACACGTCGTGCGCGTCAACCGCGTCGCGAAGGTGGTCAAGGGCGGCAAGCGGTTCTCGTTCTCGGCGCTCGTCGTCGTCGGCGATCGCAAAGGACGCGTCGGCTACGGGACCGGTAAAGCGCGCGAAGTCCCCGAGGCGATCCGCAAGGGCGTCGAAGCGGCGCGCAAATCGCTCGTCACCGTGCGGATGGTCGAGCGCAGCATCCCGCATCCGGTCGAGATCATCGTCGGCGCGGCGAAAGTCGTCATGAAGCCGGCCAGCAAGGGGACCGGCGTGATCGCCGGGGGCGCGATGCGCGCCGTCCTCGAGCTCGCCGGCGTCCACGACATCCTGACGAAGTCGATCGGAACGAACAACCCGATCAACGTCATCGCCGCCACCATCGCGGGTCTGAAGAGTCTGCGGACCGTCGAAGAAGTCGCCGCGTCGCGCGGTCTGACCGTCGACGAGCTCTTCGGAAGGAGCAAAGCAGTTGAAACTGTCGGAACTTAAGCCGGCGCCGGGCTCGAAGACGATTCGCGTTCGGATCGGCCGCGGGCATGGCAGCGGCATGGTCAAGACCGGCGGCAAGGGCGGCAAGGGTCAGACCGCGCGCTCCGGCGGCGGCAAAGGACCGGATTTCGAAGGTGGACAGACGCCGTGGTATCGCCGTCTGCCGCAGCGTCGCGGCGTGTCGCAGAAGTCTCGCTCGACGAAGATCTTCCGCACCGAGTACTCGGTGATCAACCTCGTCGATCTCGAGGCATGGGATCCGGCCGTCGTCGTGACTCCGGACGCGCTCAAGGCGGCCGGCTTGGTCAACAAGATGCGCGACGGCATCAAAGTGCTCGGCTCGGGCGACGCGCCGAAAAAGGCGCTTCGCTTCTCGGGCGTCGCTTTCTCGAGCACCGCGAAGGCGAAGCTCGAAGCAGCCGGCGCGAAATTCGAGGAATAAGAGAAGTCCGATGACGATCTGGCGCAACCTGGCAAACGCGATGGTGGTCCCGGAGCTGCGGAACCGCATCCTCTTCGTATTCGGCGCGTTCGCGGCGTTCGTGCTCGCGGTCTACGTCCAGGTGCCGTACGTCAATATCACCACGTGGCAGAGCCTCATCAACTCCGGGCAGTTCCTCCAGTTCATCGGCTTCCTCTCCGGCGGCGCGCTCCAGAACTTCTCGGTCATCGCGATGGGCATCACGCCCTACATCAACGCGAGCATCATCATGCAGCTGCTCACCGTCGTCTTCCCCGAGGTGAAGGAGCTCATGCAGCACGGCGGCGAGGAAGGCCGCCGCAAGGTCGGCCTATGGACGCGCTGGTTGACGGTCGCCCTCGCGCTCATCCAGGCGGCGACGATGGTCGTGGCGCTCAGCAGGCAAGGCGTGTTCGAGCTCGACAAAGTGCCGTTCTCGCCGACGCTCTACCTCGTCATGGTCGTGCTCACGTTGGCCGCCGGCACCGTCTGGCTCATGTGGCTGGGCGAGCAGATCACCGACA
Organism: Candidatus Eremiobacteraceae bacterium; assembly: GCA_035710745.1. NCBI lineage: Bacteria > Bacillati > Vulcanimicrobiota > Vulcanimicrobiia > Candidatus Eremiobacterales > Candidatus Eremiobacteraceae > Candidatus Eremiobacteraceae bacterium. The sequence continues at coordinate 9,844 of DASTCX010000020.1, forward strand.
AGGGCATCGGCAACGGCGTCTCGCTCATCATCTTCGTCGGCATCATCCTGCGTTATCCGCGCTACTTCACGCAGACCGCACAGCTCGCGGGCAAGGGCGGCATCGACGTCGGCGGCCTCGTCATCTTCGCCCTCATCGGCATCCTCGCGCTCATCTCGATCGTGTTCCTCTATCAAGGGCAGCGGCGCGTGCCCGTGCAGTACGCGAAACGCGTCGTGGGGCGTAAGATCTACGGCGGCCGGAGCACGTACATCCCGCTGCGGCTGAACAACGCCGGCGTCATCTCGATCATCTTCGCGATCTCGCTGCTCATGTTCCCGCAGCAGATCGCGGCGTGGGCGAGCAAGAGCACGGCGGCGTGGGCCCAAGGCTACTCGCAGTTCATGACGCTCTATTTCAACTACGGCGGCTTCCTCTATAACTTCGTGTACTTCTGGCTCGTCGTCGGTTTCACGTTCTTCTACAGCGAGGTCGTCATCAACATCATGGACGTCGGCGACTCGCTCAAGAAGCAAGGCGGCTTCATCCCCGGCATCCGGCCCGGCAAGCCGACGACCGACTATCTCCAGAAGATACTCCATCGCATCACGATCGTCGCCGCGGTCTATCTCGGCTTGCTCGCGATCTTGCCGAACATGACGCAGGCGTTCACGCACATCACGACCTTCTATCTCGGCAGCACCTCGCTGCTGATCGTCGTCGGCGTCGCGCTCGACACGCTCAACCAGATAGAGGCGCGGCTCGCGATGCGCGACTACCGGGGGTTCATCAAGCAGTGACGGGCACCGGATTGCGCGTCGTGCTCCTCGGCGCTCCAGGCGCCGGCAAGGGCACGCAGGCGCGAAAACTGAGCGAGTCGTTCGCCGTGCCGGACATCTCGACTGGCGACATATTCCGCAACGCCGTGCGGCAACGCACGCCGATGGGGATGGCCGCGAAGCGCTTCATCGACCGCGGCGAGCTCGTGCCGGACGACGTGACGATAGGCATCGTCGAAGAGCGTCTGGCGCTGCCCGATGCGGCCGCCGGCTTCATCCTCGACGGCTTCCCGCGCACGGTCCATCAGGCGACGGCGTTCGACGCGAAGCTGGCGGCGATGGAAAAGACGCTCGACGCGGTCATCGAGATCTCCGTGCCCCGCGAAATCCTCATCCAGCGGCTGACGCAGCGGGCCACGTGCACGAATTGCCAGGCGTCATACCATCTCACCGACGCGCCGCCGAAGACGCCCGGCGTGTGCGACCGCTGCGGCGGCACGCTCGTCCACCGCAGCGACGACTCCGAGAAGATGGTGCTCCACCGGCTCGAGGTCCACGACGCGCAGACGGCGCCGCTCGTCTCCTACTATAAAGGCGCGGGCTTGCTTCGGACCGTCGACGGCACCCAGCCGATCGATGCGGTCTACGACGCGATCGTCGCTGCTGCAGCGCCGCAGGGAGGCCGCGCGGCATGATCACCTGCAAATCGCCGCAAGAGGTCGCCAAGATCCGCGCCAGCGGGCGCGTCACCGCCGCGGCTTTGGAGGAGCTCATCCAAGCGGTCAAGCCGGGCATGACGACGAAGGATATCGATCGGCTCGCTGAGGCGGCGATCCGCACTCGGGGCGGGGAGCCGGCGTTCCTCGGCTATCACGGCTTCACCGGTTCGGTCTGCTCGTCGGTGAACGACGAAGTCGTCCATGGGATCCCGGGCGGGCGGAAGCTGCGCGACGGCGATCTGTTGAAGATCGACATCGGCTCGCTCGTCGACGGCTGGTACTCGGACATGGCGTGCACCGTCGGCGTCGGCGAGATCTCGCTCGAAGCGAAGCGGCTCGTCGAAGTGACGGAAGAATCGCTGCAGGTCGGCATCCGCGAGGTGCGCGCCGGTGCGCACATCTCGGACATCGGGCATGCGATCCAGACGTTCGTCGAACAGCGGGGCTACTCGGTCGTCCGCGCGCTCGTCGGTCACGGCGTCGGCGAACGGCTCCACGAAGAACCGCCGGTGCCGAACTTCGGACGCAAAGGGACGGGCGTCGTGCTCAAGCCCGGCATGGTGCTCGCGATCGAGCCGATGGTGAACGCCGGCACGTGGGAAGTGCGCACGAAGCCCGATGGTTGGACCGTCGTCACGAGCGACGGCCGCCTGTCAGCGCACTTCGAGCACACCGTCGCGGTGCTGCCCGATGGCTTCGAGGTGCTGACGGCCGCGGACGAAGAGCGCTACGTCAACCGCCTGCCCGAGCGGTATTCGGGCGCGACGAATGATGGAGGAACGCTTGGCGCAGAGACGTCGAGGCGGGCGCAGGCCGGCTAAGAAGAAACAAGACCGCGAGAAGGTCGACGTATCGCCGAAAGAAGAGGCGATCGAGGTGGAGGGGGTCGTCGTCGAGCCGCTCCCCAATGCGTTCTTCCGCGTCGAGCTCGCCAACGGCCACAAAGTGCTCGCGCGCGTTTCGGGCAAGATCAGGATGAACTTCATCAGGATATTGCCGGGCGACCGGGTGCTCGTCGAGCTATCACCATACGACCTCAGTCAAGGACGGATAACGTACAGGTACAAGTAGGATGAAGATAAGACCAAGCGTCAAGAAGATCTGCGATAAGTGCAAGATCATCAAGCGCGCCGGACGCACGCGCGTGATCTGCGAGAATCCGAAGCACAAGCAGGCACAGGGATAGAGGAACGACATGGCACGTATCGCAGGCATCGACCTGCCGCGCGAAAAGCGCATCGAGATCGCGCTGACGTACATCTTCGGGATCGGCCGTCCGACCGCGCTCAAGCTCTTGGCGACGACCGGCGTCAATCCGGACATCCGGGTGAAGGACCTCAGCGACGGCGATATCCAGAAGCTGCGCGAGCAGCTCGAGAAGAACTTGAAGGTCGAAGGCGACCTCCGGCGCGAGATCACGAGCGCGATCAAACGGCTGATGGACATCGGCTGCTATCGCGGCCTGCGTCATCGCCGCGGCTTGCCCGTGCGCGGTCAGCGGACCAAGACGAACGCGCGAACGCGCAAGGGTCCGAAGAAGACCGTCGCCGGCAAGAAGAAAGCTAAGGGACCAGGCGGCAAGTGATTGACGCCGGATGAAATCCTGCGTGACCGCTGATGTAGTAGGCCGAGCGAAGCTCGGCTCGTCAAAAGGAACTTAAATGGCAGCAGCACCGAAAAAGGCACGCCCGCGCAAGAAGCGGGAGATCAAGAACGTCTCGCAAGGCGTGGCGCATATCCGGTCGTCGTTCAACAACACGATCGTGACGATCACGGACTCGCAAGGCGGCTCGATCGCGTGGGCGAGCTCGGGGAACATGGGCTTCAAGGGCAGCAAGAAATCGACGCCCTTCGCCGCGCAGATGGCGGCGGAGAGCGCCGCGCGCAAGTCGATGGAGCACGGCATGCGCACGGTCGAGGTCTACGTGAAGGGTCCTGGCGCAGGCCGCGAGGCGGCGATCCGTGCGCTCCAAGCGGCCGGTCTCGAGATCTCGCTCATCAAAGATGTCACGCCGATCCCGCACAATGGTTGCCGGCCGCCGAAGCGGCGCCGGGTCTAAAAGGAGACTCCTAGCTTAGTATGGCTCGATATACAGGTCCGGTCTGCCGCATGTGCCGCCGCGAGAGCGCGAGCGGTGCGAAACCCGGCGAAAAGGTCAAGCTCTTCTTGAAAGGCGAACGATGCCTGTCCAAGAAGTGCGCGGTCGAACGCCGCACGGCAGCGCCCGGTCAGAAGGCGAACGTCAAGAACCGCCCCAAGGTGTCGGAATTCGGCCGTCAGCTGCGCGAGAAGCAGAAGATGCGCCGCATCTACGGCGTCCTCGAGCGGCAGTTCGAGAACTACTTCCACAAGGCGAGCCGTCGCAAGGGTCAGACCGGCGCGGCGCTGCTCGCGCTCCTCGAGTCGCGGCTCGACAACGTCATCTACCGGCTCAATCTCGCGACCTCGCGCGCGCAAGCGCGCCAGCTCGTCCGCCACCGCCACTTCACGGTCAACGGCCGCCGGGTGAACATCCCGTCGATGACGATGCGCAAGGGCGACGAGATCTCGGTCGTCGAGGCGAGCCGCAAGAGCACGGTCTTCCTGTCGCTCATGGAATACGCGAAGGGACGCCGCGTGCCCGGCTGGCTCGAATACAACGAGCAAGAAGTGAAAGCGCGCGTGCTTCAAGCGCCGGCGCGAGCGGACATCGACACGAACGTGGAAGAGCAGCTCATTGTTGAATACTATTCTCGATAACACGCATCTCGCGTCAGAGCGAAAGGGAAACATGTCAGTTCTGGAATTTCAACGAGCGTCGATCGAGGTGCGCGAGCGCCGCGACAGCTATGCCAAATTCGCGATCGAGCCGCTCGAGCGCGGCTTCGGCATCACGCTCGGCAACGCGCTGCGCCGCCTGCTCCTCTCGTCGCTGCCGGGCGCGGCGGTCACGTACGTTAAGATCGACGGCGTGCTCCACGAGTTCTCGACGATCCCCGGCGTCGTCGAAGACACGACGAACATCATCCTCAACCTCAAGGGTCTGCCCTTGAAGATGAACACGGACGAGCCGAAGGTGCTCCGCATCGAGGCGTCGGGCGAGCGCGAAGTCAAAGCGAGCGACATCGTACCGGACGCGGACGTCGAGCTGCTCGACCCCGACTACCATATCGCGACGCTCTCCGACAAGAAAGCGCGCCTGTTCATGGAGATCGGCGTCGAGAAATGGCGCGGCTACGTCACCGCCGACAAGCAGCGCAACGTCGAGCACGTCATCGGGCTCATCCCGGTCGACTCGATCTTCACGCCGATCCGCAAGGTCGCGTACAACATCGAAGATACGCGCGTCGGGCAGGTGACGGACTACGATCGTCTCATCCTCGAGATCGAGACGAACGGCAGCATCACGCCGGACGAGGCGATGAGCACGTCGGCGAAAGTGCTGCAAGACCAGTTGGCGCTGTTCGTCAACTTCAGCGGCCGCGCCGAGGTGGAAGCGCCGGCGGAAGAAGCCAAGCCGTTCGCGAGCTGGGATATCCCGGTCGACGAACTCGACCTCTCGGTGCGTTCCTACAACTGCTTGAAGCGCGCCGGTATCACGAAGATCTCCGAGCTGCTCCAGAAGACGGAAGAGGAGATCATGAACATGCGCAACCTCGGCAAGAAGTCGGTCGACGAGATCAAAGAGAAGCTCGCCGAGCGCAACCTCTCGCTGAAAGCGGGCTAGGACGTAACGGACCATGCGACACAGCAAAGCGGACAAGCGCCTTGGGCGCAACGACGATCACCGGCGCTCGATGCTGCGCAATCTCGCGACATCGCTCTTCACGCACGGCAAGATAGAGACGACCATCGTGCGCGCGAAAGAGGTGTCCCGGGTCGCGTCAAGAATCATCACGCGCGCCAAGAAAGGCGATCTGCACAGCCGCCGCCTCGTGGCGGCGTACCTGACATCGGGCGATGTCGTCAAGAAAGTCTTCGACGTCATCGCGCCGAGCCTCGCCGGCCGGGCCGGGGGGTACACGCGGATCGTCCGCACGCGGATCCGCAAAGGCGACGCGGCGGAGATGGCGCAGCTGGAGCTGCTCAAATAATATGAAGACGCACGCGCAGGCTTGGTGGTGGTGGGCTTCAGCCCGCCGGCTTGCGCATGTCCAGGCGCTGACCTAGCGCCGCACCCGTTCCGCAAGTCTCCCAGGCGGGCTCGAGAGATCGAGTCCGTCTTATTTTTTGTGCCGGTCACTCAAGCGAGGAACACGCGTCGTGGAACGCACGGTATCGACCCAAGTCCGGATCGCCGACGGGATCACCCCGATCGCGGCATATTTGCGCCTCGCGCCGCTCGGGCGCGGCACGTCGTTCCTGCTCGAGAGCGCCCCGGGCGCGCAGCAGACCTCGCGCTATTCGATCCTCGGTCTTGGCAAGCTCGGCGAGGTGCTCGCGGTCGACGGCCTCATCGACCTTCGGATCGGCGATCGCGCGGAGCGCTTCGCGCCGACCGACGCGCTGCGCGCATCGCGCGAACTGCTGCGCCGGCTCGAACCGGCGCCGCCGGGCGGAGGCAAGTGGCGAAGGTTTCTCGGCGCGTACGGTGCGGCGGCGTTCGAATTCGCCGGCTATCTCGAGCGGCTGCCGCGCCTCGACCGAGCGGGCGATCCGATGCCCGATCTGCACCTTGTCGTGCCCGAAGCGATCGTCGTCTTCGACCACTTCACGCACGAAGCGGCGACGGTCGTCTTGACGGAGGGCTCCGACGGCGCTCGGCTGGTGGAGACGATAGACGACGCGTTGGAAGACGTCTCGGTCGCGCCCCCGCAACGCTCGACTCGTTATGCGGCGGCTCTCGAAACCGGCAGCGGCGGCGCGCGCAGACTCCCGTATCGCGACGCCGTCGACCGAGCGAAGGAATCGATCGTCGCGGGCGACGTCTTCCAGATAGTGCTGTCGCAGCGGTGGGCGGTCGACGCCGACATCGAGCCGTTCGACGCGTATCGCGTGTTGCGGGCGATCAACCCGTCGCCATACATGTACTTCCTCAAGCTCGGTTGGGGATCGCTGCTCGGCTCATCGCCCGAGACGCTCGTGCGCCTCGACGGGCGCGCCGCGAGCCTGCGGCCGCTCGCGGGCACGAGGCCTCGCGAGAGCGATCCCGAGGCGGACCGCCGGGCTGCGGCGGGTCTGCTGCGCGACGCTAAAGAGCGCGCCGAGCACGTCATGCTCGTCGACCTCGGACGCAACGATCTTGGCCGCGTCTGCGAGACGGGATCGGTGCGCGTCGCCGATCTGCTCTCGGTCGAGCGCTTCAGCCACGTCATGCACATCGTCTCCGAAGTCCGCGGCACGCTTCGCGAAGACCGCGACGCGTTCGATCTCTTCGCGTCCGCGTTCCCCGCCGGCACGGTGAGCGGAGCGCCGAAGATCCGCGCGATGGAGCTCGTCGCCGAGCTCGAAGGCTCTCGCCGCGGTTTCTACGCGGGCAGCGTGGGCTATTTCGGGTTCGACGGGTCGATGGATACGTGCATCACGCTGCGCAGCGCGCACCACCACGGCGGAGCGTATCACATCGCGGCGGGGGCCGGTATCGTCGTCGATTCGGATCCCGTCCGCGAGGATCGGGAATGCGGACACAAGGCGGCGGCCGTCATGACCGCGCTGCGCGAACCGCTCGCCGGATCTCGGGAAATCCGCACGGTGCCCGTGCCGTCGGGAGCGCTCGTATGAGACCGCGCATCTTGCTCGTCGATAACTACGATTCGTTCACGTACAACTTGGCGCAGGCGCTCGGCGTGCTCGGCGCGGACGTCGACGTGCGTCGCGCGGATGCGGTGTACCCGGCCGATGTCGCTTCATCGCCGCCGGACGCGCTCGTCGTCTCGCCCGGTCCGGGCACGCCCGAGCGTGCGGGCAATTCGCTCGCGCTCATCCGCTCGCTCAGCGGGGTCGTGCCGATCCTCGGCGTCTGCCTCGGCCACCAGGCGATCGGCGCCGCATTCGGCGGGCGAGTGTTGCGCGCACCGGTCGTCGTCCACGGCAAGACCTCGCGCGTGGCGCACGATGGCGTGGGGTTGTTCGCGGGCATCCCGTCGCCGTTCCACGCGACGCGCTACCACTCGCTCGTCGTCGACGAGCGGACGCTTCCGCCGGTCTTGCAGGTGACCGCCCGAAGCGCCGACGGACTGCTCATGGCGTTCCGGCACGAGACGCACCCGACCTACGGCGTCCAGTTCCACCCCGAATCCGTGCTGACGCGCCATGGCCCGAAGCTGCTGGTGAACTTCGTGGCCGAGGTCGCATCGTGATCGACCACATACGCCGCGTCGTCGCGGGCGAGCATCTCTTCCTCGACGACATGCGCGACGCGGTGGGGTCGATCATGGACGGACAGGCGACGCCGGCCCAGGTCGCGGCGCTGCTCGTCGCGCTTGCGCTCAAAGGCGAGACGGCCGACGAGATCGCGGGTGCGGCCGCCGCGATGCGTGCACACGCGATCGCGGTCCCCGTCACGCGGCGACCTATCGTCGATGTGTGCGGCACGGGCGGTGACGCGTCGGGCACGTTCAACATCTCGACCGCTGTCGCGTTCGTCGTCGCGGGCGCGGGCGTCACCGTCGCGAAGCACGGCAACCGCGCGATGAGCAGCAGATGCGGCAGCGCCGACGTGCTCGAGGCGCTCGGCGTGCGGATCGACGCGCCGGCGGAGGTCGCCGCCGCAGCGCTCGAGGCCCATGGCATCGCGTTCCTCTTCGCGCAGGCGTATCATCCGGCGATGCGCTACGTCGCGCCGGTCCGCCGGGAGATCGGCGTCAGAACGCTGTTCAACATCATCGGTCCGCTCTCGAATCCCGCAGGCGCGCAACGACAGGTCGTCGGCGTTCCGAGGCTCGAACTGCTCGGGCTCGTCGCCCTCGCGCTCTCGCGGCTCGGGTGCGAACGTGCGGCGGTCGTGCACGGCCACGGCGGCCTCGACGAGTTATCGCTCGCAGGCCCGAATCGCGTCGCCGAATGGACGGGCGAGAGCGTGATGGAGTACACGATCGATCCGCCGGCGTTCGGGCTCGAGCGGCGTTCGAACGAGGAGCTCGCCGGCGGCGACGCGGCGCGCAACGCTGAACTCGTCAGGCGCGTCCTCGCGGCAGAGCGCGGCGCGCACCGCGACGTCGTCGCCCTCAACGCCGCTCTCGCGCTCGTCATCGCGGGCGTCGCGGATGATCTGAACGCCGGGTTTCGCGTAGCGCAGGAGTCGATCGACGACGGCCGCGCGCAAGAGAAGCTCGACGCGCTCGTCCGGGCGACGAACCGATGACGTACCTCGATGAGCTGCTCGACTCGAGACGTGCCGCGGTCGAGCGGGCGAAGTCCGTGCGTCCGTCGGGAGACCACAACGCCTGCGGCGATCGAAGCGCTCCGCGGCGTAATTTCGCGCGGGCGCTCGTCGCGGGTAGACGTCCGTCGATCATCGCCGAGTTCAAACGCTCGTCGCCGTCGGCCGGACCGATCGCGCCGGATGCGGACGCGCGGACCGTCGCTGTCGCCTACGAACGCGGAGGCGCCGCGGCCATTTCCGTTTTGACCGAGCCCGAGCGCTTTGGGGGGAGCTTCGACGATCTTCGTGCCGCCCGCGCGGCGACGTCGCTGCCGGTGCTGTGCAAGGACTTCGTCGTCGACGACGACCAGATCTGCGAAGCTGCGCGCAGCGGCGCCGATGCGATCCTGCTCATCGTCGCGGCGATGAGGCCCGGCGTGCTTTCCGATAGGATCGCGCTCGTCGTCGATCATCGCATGACGCCGCTCGTCGAAGTGCACGACGATCGGGAGCTCGAGATCGCCCTCGGGGCCGGCGCACGAGTCATCGGAGTCAACAACCGCGACCTTCGGAGCTTCGCCGTCGATACTTCGACCGCGACGCATTTGCGCCCGCTCATGCCGCGAGGGATCGTGACGGTCGCCGAGAGCGGCTACCGTACGGCTGATGATCTAGCCGCCTGCGCCCGCGCGGGTTACGACGCCGTCCTCATCGGCGAAGCGCTCATGCGAGAGAAGGAACCGGGGCTCGCGCTGGCAACGCTGCGAGGCGGAGGGCTATGATCCGCGTGAAGGTCTGCGGCATGACCGATCGCGCCGACGTCGACGCATGCGTCGCCGCAGGAGCGGACGCGCTCGGGTTCATCTTCGCCCAGAGCCCGCGACGGCTGACGATCGACGAGGCGCGCGCGCTGACGGCGGAGGTTCCGCCGTTCGTCACGACCGTGGGCGTCTTCGCCGGAGACGCCGCCGAGCTCGTCCGTGAAGCGATCGGCGCGTGCCGCCTTGACGTCCTCCAGTTCTCGGGAGATGAGACCGCGGAGTTCTGCGGGTCGTTCGGCAAGCCGACGATCGTAGCGGCGCGCGAGAAGCGATGGACCGCACAAGCGCGCGCACGAGCCCGCGCTATCGCCGTCCTCGTGGACGTTTGGTCGCCGATCGAGTTCGGCGGAACGGGAAGACTCGTTCCCCACGAAACGGCGCAGCGTGCGCGCACGGATCACGAGGGCGCCGCGATCGTGCTCGCCGGCGGCCTGACGCCGTCGAACGTCGCACCGCTCATCCGGTCGGTGAGACCCGATGCGGTCGACGTGCGGACCGGAGTCGAAAACGCGAGCCGTAAGGATCCCGAGTTGGTGCGCGCGTTCGTCGCGGCCGCCCGCTCGGCGTTCGACCATCATAGGAAGTCATTGTAGCGGTCGAGCTTTAGCTCGACCGCCGCGGCCTTGAAGTATGATAAGGAAGACAGATCATGAACGGACCAGACGAACGCGGCTACTACGGTGAATTCGGCGGACGCTTCGTCCCAGAAGTGCTCGTCGAGCCGCTGCGAGAGCTGGAGGCAGCGGTCACCGACGCGTTCGCAGACGACGGCTTTTGGTCGGAATATCAGGCGCTGCTCCGCGACTACGTCGGCCGGCCCTCGCCGCTATTCGAAGCGAACAATCTTGCGCGACGGTCGCGCGGCGCGCGCATCGTCCTCAAACGCGAAGACTGCAACCACACGGGCGCGCACAAGATCCTCAACACGGTCGGCCAAGGACTATTGGCGAAGCGGACGCGCAAACGCCGCATCATCGCCGAGACGGGCGCCGGCCAGCATGGCGTCGCGACGGCGACCGTCGGCGCGCTCCTCGGCATACCGGTCGAGGTCTACATGGGCGCGGAAGACGCAGCACGGCAATCGCTCAATGTCTATCTCATGGAACTGCTGGGCGCGCGCGTCCGAATCGTCGAGAGCGGATCGCGAACGCTTAAAGACGCGACGAACGAGGCGTTCCGCGACTGGGCGGCGACCGCACGCGAGACCTTCTACGTCATCGGATCGGTCGTCGGCGCGCATCCGTATCCGATGATCGTCCGGAGATTCGCGAGCACGATAGGCGAAGAAGCTCGCGCGCAGTGCTTGCAGCGCTACGGCAGATCGCCGGATCACGTCGTCGCGTGCGTCGGCGGCGGCAGCAACGCGATGGGGATCTTCGCCGGTTTCATCGACGACGCCGACGTGAAGCTATGGGGCGTCGAAGCCGGCGGCCGCGGGCTCGAGCGGCTCGGCCTTCATGCCGCGAGCATAGGCGCCGGAACGGTCGGCGTGCTCCACGGCGCGAGGACGCTCGTGCTCCAAGATGCCGACGGGCAGATCGCCCCGACGCACTCGATCTCGGCCGGACTCGATTACCCCGCGGTCGGACCGGAGCACGCGCATCTCGAGCGGACAGGTCGAGCGCGTTACGTCATGATCACCGACGACGAGGCCCGCTCGTCGTTCGAGCGGCTCGCTCGGCTCGAGGGGATCGTCCCCGCGCTCGAGAGCGCGCATGCGGTCGCATTCGCGGAGCGGCTCGCAGGAACGCTGCCGACGGATGCGGTCGTCCTCGTCAATCTGTCGGGCCGAGGGGACAAAGATGCGGTGCGCTTCGCCCTCGAGCGCGCGCGCGGCACGACGGCGGCGACCGCGTGAACGCGAGCCCTATCGCGTCCGTCTTCGAACGCTGCGCTGCCGAAAACCGGGCGGCTCTCATCGCGTATCTCATGGCAGGCGATCCGTCGCTCGCCGATACTCCGGGGCTGATCGAAGCGGTCGCCGCCGGCGGAGCGGACATCATCGAACTCGGCATACCGTACTCCGATCCGCTAGCGGACGGGCCGACGATCCAAGCCGCGGCGCAACGGTCGCTCCGCGCGGGAACGACGTTCGACGGCGTCCTCGCCATGATCGCGAAGCTCAACAGGAACCGCATCGCTGCGCCGCTTGTCGCCTTCACGTATTTCAACCCCGTGTTCGTGCGCGGCGTCGAGCGGACGGCGCGGGGATTATCGGCGTCGGGTTTCGCTGGCGCGATCATTCCCGATCTGCCGCCCGAAGAAGCGGTCGGCACGGCCGATATCTTTGCCGCGAGCGGCGTGCCGTTGACGTTCCTCGTCGCGCCGACCACGCCGTCCGAGCGGATACCGATGATCGCCGAGCGATCGAGCGGGTTCGTCTACGTCGTCAGCCGGATGGGCGTCACCGGAGCGGGTCAGACGCTCGACGGATCGGTAGCAGATCTCGTCGAGCGCCTCCGGCCGCTTACCGACAAGCCGCTCGCTGTCGGGTTCGGCGTGTCGACACCCGACCACGCGCGAGCGATCGCCGCCTATGCGGACGGCGTCATCGTCGGGAGCGCGTTGATCGATTGCATTTCGAGCGCAGACGACAAGCCGTGCGCCGCGAGAGAGCTATGCGCTATGCTCGCCATGGCGTCGCGCCGGGGCCAAGTCAAGCAGAGCTGGGCCGGCACCAAGTGAGCCGGCCCCGCCGTGGCGACTAGGAAGCCGTCGCGTTGCGCGATGGCGCCGCGGCGAAACCGGCGACCGCGAGGATGGCACCGGTGATCAGGTGGATCCAGACGTCACCGCCGCCGATCGGCAGGATGCCGAACAGGTTCGGCGTGATGAAGCCGAGGATCCCGATGAGGAGCAAGATGACGCCGAACGTCTTGCAGAACGTGCCCGCGCCTTCTTCGGTCCGCGACATCGTCACGCCGGCGATGCCGATGATGAGATGGACGATGTTGTGGAGCACGTTCACGTGCGCGACTCCGAGCAACAGACTCTCCGTCATAGAAAACGATCCGCCGAGCGCGGGTATGAATCCGGCGATGCCGACGATCAGATAGATCCAACCGAAGAGCATTCCGATTGTCTTGGCCATGAAGGACCCCCGTAGCCGGAAAGTGACCAAACCGCTGGTCGCACGACCGTCTAAGGTAGACGTCTTGCGTTCAGCGGTCGAAGCTTCGGCTGGTTCGTTCTGTGGGACGCGTTGGTCTCCTTGTGGATGGCGCGCAGGCGCGCCCCACATCCCCAAGAAGCGGGCTCGCCGTGAATATCCTGGTCGCGGCAGAAGGCTACAGCGAGGCGCGCTGGCGTCTCGCGCCACTCGTTCCGCGCGATCGCGTCATCGCATGCTCGGCATCATCGCTCGCGTCGTCGCTTGACGGCATCGACGTCGTCATCCCATACGTCGCGCAGATCGATGAAACTGCTATCGCGGCGGGGACCTTCGGGCTCGTCCAGCAATTCGGCGTCGGCCTCGAGACGATCGACGTCGACGCTGCGACGCGCGCCGGCGTTTGGGTCGCTCGCGTGCCGAGCCGCGGCGTCGGCAATGCGGAGTCGGTGGCCGAACACGCGGTCTTGTTGATGCTCGCGCTTTCGCGCCGCTGGCCCGCCGGCGCCCATCTCGGCAAGACGCCGATGGGAGAGCCGAGCGGTCTCGCGCTTCATGGCAAGACGGCATGCATCATCGGCCTCGGCGACATCGGCTCGGCGCTTGCCGTTCGGCTGCGATCGTTCGGCATGCGGCTGATCGCCGTGCGACGGCGTCCGGACGAACTCGGCGCGCCGGAACTCGGCGTCGAACGCGTCTACGGACCCGACGATCTTACCGACGCCGTCGCGCGCGCCGACTACGTCGCTCTTTGCGTCAACTACGACGCCGCGAGCCATCACCTCATCGGCGAGCGCACGCTCGCCGCTTTCAAACCGGGATCGTATCTGATCAACGTGGCACGCGGCGGCCTCGTCGATCACGAAGCGCTCGCGCGTGCGCTTGCGAGCGGCCGTCTCGCCGGCGCAGGACTCGACGTCTTCTGGCGCGAGCCGCCGGACGCTTCAAATCCGCTCTTCGCCCACAACGTCATCGCGACGCCGCACGTCGCTGGCGTGACCGATGTTTCGTACGAAGGCATCGCGCACGTCGTCGCGGAGAACATCGAACGTTATCGACGCGGCGAGGCGCCGTTCCATGCGGTCAACGCGCCCGATCGCGTTCGCGGCCCTGCGAGCGTCGACGCTACGCGTTGACCGAGCTCATGTCGGCGTAGCGCGCGCCGGCGAACGCTCCCGGTTTTGCCACTGCGGCGATCCGCGCGACGTCGTCGGCCGTCAGCTCGACGTCGACCGCCGCGCAGTTCTGCTCGAGGAGCGCGCGGTGCTTCGTGCCGGGGATCGGCACGATGTCGTCGCCGCGATTGAGCAACCACGCCAGCGCGAGTTGCGCGGGCGTGATGCTCTTGGCAGCTGCCATCGACTCCAAGAGCGCGACGACCTTCATGTTTCGTTCGAGGTTCTCGTCGAGGAAGCGCGGTTGGCGCGCTCGGAAGTCGCCGTCGGTGAAGTCACCCGCGGACTTGATCGCGCCTGTCAGAAGACCGCGACCGAGCGGGCTATACGCGACGAAGCCGATGCCGAGCTCGCGCACGGTCGGCAGGATCTCTCGTTCGACGTCGCGCGTGAAAAGCGAGTACTCGGTCTGCAAAGCGGTGATATGATGCACGGCATGCGCGCGGCGGATCGTCGCCGGCGCCGCCTCGCTCAGCCCGAGGTAGCGGACCTTGCCGGCCTTGACGAGCTCGGCCATCGCGCCGACCGTCTCTTCGATCGGCACGGTTTTGTCGACGCGGTGCTGATAGTAGAGATCGATGCGATCGATGCCGAGCCGCTGAAGCGACGCGTCGCACGCTTGGTGGACGTACTCGGGCGTGCCGTTGATGCGGATCCAGTCGCCGCTTTCGGTCCGCTGGTTGCCGAACTTCGTCGCGATGAACGCCTTGTCGCGGCGGCCGGCGATCGCTTTGCCGACGAGCCGCTCGTTGGTGAACGGTCCGTACATGTCGGCGGTGTCGAGAAACGTGCATCCGAGCTCGAGGGCGCGCTGGATGGTCGCGATCGATTCTTGTTCCGAGCTCGTGCCGTAGAATTCGGACATCCCCATGCATCCGAGGCCGATCGCCGAGACGCTGGGGCCGTGCTTGCCTAACCTGCGCTGCTTCACTGTATCTATGACTCCCTTTCCTAGACGGAGAGCGCCGCGTATAGCCGCGCGAGCCGGCGCTGGAACTCGAGCGTGCCCGGATCGTCGACGCTCGAAAGGTCGCAGTCGATCGGATCGCAAGCGGCAAGGCGTTGCGGCGCGGCTATATCGCCGCATGGATCGGGCAGCGCGTTGCGAAGCACGATGTCGCACGATGCGATGCGCTCGAGCGCGACCTTTTTCCACCTGCGGCCGGGATCGGCAGCGACCATGACCGATGCGGCCGGCTCGATCCAATCGAGCGCCGTCGTGCCCTCGATGAGGACGTGCTCGGCGCCTCGATCGAGGAGATGGCGCTCCGCCCGCCCGATCGCATCTGCCGCGGCGTCGCGCAACGAGATCACCCAAGCGACGGCGATCGCGCCCGCTTGCGAGAGCCGCCACGTGTCGGTGCCTTCTTTGAGGATGGCTCCCTCGCTCGTCACGATTCGGCTCGGAACGCTCGCCGACACGGTCTCGCATACGCCGCACGATGCGCCGCGTCCGCAGATACCCGCTGCATCGGCGACGCGCAACGCTGCCGCACCGTGATCGTGACCTTGCTCGAACTCGCCGTCGGCGACGGTGAGCTTGATGGCCCCGAAACGTAAAGGTGCGAGGGCCTGTAGCGCACGCTCGCACGCGAGCGTCTTGCCGACACCCGAGTGAGGACCGCCCACGATGACTTTGGTCATGACGGAAAGGTTCGCGCCGATTTCGGCGTGTCCGCCTAGGTGTCTAGGGAGCGGTCGAGCTTTAGCTCGACCGGAACCGACCGTACAGTTGAAAGGCCGGGCGGTCGAGATGAATCTCGACCGCTCCCAATTCATCCTTCGTGAAGAACCGCGGCGGTCGAGATGAATCTCGACCGCTTGTATGTTAGCGGAGCCGGAGTATTTCCGGCGTATGCCTCCCTCACGCTGAGGGCAGCACGGGAGGGGAGTTTCGTCGACCGCTTTGGCGTCGAGCCTGCGAGGGAGATCGA